>JBPCWG010000433.1:0-5815 GCA_051009705.1 Methyloligellaceae bacterium
ACCAGATCTCGATCTATATGAACTGTTGCCGAAATTTCGTACGGGGTAATGACAGCATCGCACATGAGATTGATGGCAATCTCATCGAGCAAGTCAAAAAATAACAAAGTACGCGTCTCCTCCGCAATCGGCAGGACCTTCATGGTCACCTCGGTCATCACGGCCAGGGTTCCCCAGGACCCGGTCAATGTGCGGCTCAAATCGTATCCCGTGACATTCTTCATGACCCGGCCGCCCGACTTGAAGAGTTCGCCACGGCCATTAATAGCCCGCATGCCGATAAGATGATCCCGCGCCGAGCCGGCATATATGCGCCGGGGGCCGGAAAGATTTGTCGCGAAAACAGCGCCCAATGTTCCCTGCCCGGCTTCTCCTTTCAATACGGGTCCGAGATCTATGGGTTCGAACGGTAGCTGCTGATTGTACTGGCGCAATAACTCCTCGACATCGGCCAGCGGTGTTCCGGAACCGGCGGATAACACTAGCTCGGAGGGTTCATAAAGGGTAATCCCGGTAAGATTTTCGCTTGAAACAGTCGCTTCCACCTGCAGCGGACGCCCGATATCCCTCTTCGATCCGGCCCCGAAAACCTCAATGGGGACACCGGATTCTGCAGCTTCGGCGACAAAGCTCGAGAGTTCCTCTTCTTCTGAAGGACGAATGACGTGAGCCATCAAGAATCCCTGTCCGCTAGGGAATGAGGGGTTTCATCGAGAGGAAATACCTTCCCGGGATTGAGGAGCCAATTTGGGTCAAAGGCTGACTTGATGCGTGTTTGCTGTTCCATATCAACCGTTGAAAACTGCTCATACATGATGTCGCGTTTCTCGACGCCGACACCGTGCTCTCCCGTCAGACACCCCCCGACCCGGACACAATGTTTGAGAATTTCAGCACCCGCCTCTTCGGCCCGCTGAACTTCATCGGCATCATTGGCGTCATAGAGCACGAGCGGGTGCAAATTGCCGTCACCGGCATGAAATATGTTGGCAACTTTCAGATTGTGCCGAGCACAGATCCTGGCTATCTCGCTTAGGACATCCGAAAGCTTGTTCGTGGGAATGGTTCCATCCATACAATAGTAATCGGAAATCTGTCCCATGGCCCCAAATGCAGACTTGCGACCTTTCCAGATGGCCAGACTTTCCTCGGGACTCTGACTGATGCGAATGACCGAGGGATTAAAATCCTGGGCGATGGTCGAGATCTGATCCAGCAGGCGATCGATTTCACTCTCCGCTCCTTCAACTTCGACAATTAGAAGCGCTTCGACGTCCAGGGGATAGCCGGCATTGGCAAAGTTCTCACAGACATGAATTGCCGGTTTGTCCATGAATTCCAGGGCCACCGGAATAATGCCCGATGCAATGATGGCCGCCACGCAATCTCCCGCATCTTCGCTGGATTGAAAACCCATCAACATTGGTCGCGCGGCTTCCGGAGACTTCAAAATACGCACCGTGGCCTCGGTAACGATGCCGAACTGCCCCTCGGATCCGACAAACAGCCCTATCAGATCATAACCCGGCTGGTCGAGATAACCGCCGCCAATCTCAACCACCTCCCCGTCTATCAACACAACTTTCAGACCGAGGATATTGTTGGTGGTCACGCCATATTTCAAACAGTGCGCGCCGCCGGAATTCATCGCTATATTTCCACCGAGCGTGCAGGCAAGCTGGCTCGACGGATCAGGTGCATAGAAGAACCGGTTAGCTTCCACGGCGTTTGATATGCCCAGATTGGTGATCCCCGTCTGCACAGTTGCCGTTCGGTTGGGGAAATCAACATCCAGAACCCTGTTCATTCGAGAAAGTCCGACAACAATGGAATCTTCACACGGCAGGGCGCCACCGCAAAGGGATGTACCCGCGCCCCGGGGTACGACCTTGATATTGTGTTGATTGCAATAGCTGAGGATGCCACTGACCTGGTCGGTATTGACGGGTAGGACAACGGCCATGGGCATCATTTTGTAAGCCGTGAGCGCATCCGTCTCGAAGGCCCGTCGACCATCTTCATCACTGATAATCTCAAGGTTCGGAACCGCTTTCTTGAGCCCTTTTAAAAGCGGATTGCGCTTGATAAGGACTGCGGTATCCGGTTCCGGCAAGACAAGTGAAGACATGGATTCCCCTAAAACATCAAATGATCGATTATTATCCGCATCAGCGCCTCTTGCTGATTCTAGCAAATATATATCTGACAAAATAGTCCCGCACGAGCAATTCTCCCGGGCAATTCGCGATATACCGTCGATGGGCCCGATACGCCACCCTTTTTGTAAAATGGGTTTTATCCATCCAGATGCTTATACTGCTAAATGTGTATGGAATTTGATTTGCGACTGTGAAAAGCTGAAATTTGCCAATTGGATTGGAATATTTTCATGAGCTCTCCGAGGAATTCTGTAACTCCATGACGGATACTGACAGACCATCAGTCGGACTGTTTGTCACATGCGTTGTGGACCTTTTTCGACCCAATGTGGGATTTGCAGCGGTCAAACTCCTGCGCGAGGCCAATTGTCAGGTCGAAGTTCCACTGCTTCAAACGTGCTGCGGCCAGCCGGCCTACAATTCCGGAGATCGGAAAGATTGTCGGGACATTGCCCGGCTGGTGATACAGGAGTTTGAAAAATATGACTATGTTGTCGTGCCGTCCGGTTCTTGCGCGAGCATGATGGCCAGACATTATGGTTCTTTATTTCAGGATGACGAGATCTGGGTGGAGCGCGCACAGTCATTTGCAAAAAAGGTCCATGAACTGATGTCTTTTTTGTTTGATGTCCGGAAAGTCGAAAAAATTGACGGCACCTATGAGGGCACCATTACATATCACGATTCCTGTTCGGGATTGCGGGAGTTGGGCATTAAAAACCAGCCAAGGGAACTCTTACGATCTTTGAGAGGATTGAAATTGAGTGAAATGAAGGAATGCGAGGCCTGTTGCGGATTTGGAGGAACATTCTCCGTCAAATACCCTGAAATCTCGGATGCAATCGTGGGACGCAAAACTGCAAATATTGCTGAAACCGATGCGGAGCTTCTTGTCGCCGGCGATCTCGGATGCCTAATCAACATGGTCGGCAAATTGTCGCGGGAAGGCCGTAAAATTTCCGGCCGCCACGCAGCTGAAATTCTGGCCGGCCTGACATCCGAGCCACCCATCGGGACTCCACAAAAAAAATACTGAAGCATTTCCTGATCACAGGCACGAAAATCCATGCACTCCACGTCCCACACTTTTAAATCAAATGCCCGGGAAGCTCTCAACAATGACCAGTTGCAGGACAACTTCCGACTGGCCGGGGGAAGTTTTGCCGACAAGCGGGCGGAGGCCCGGAGTAGGCTCCCCGAATTCGATGATCTCCGGGACCAGGCGCACGACATAAAAAATCATGTCCTGGCGCATCTGGACATCTATCTGGAATCCTTCGAGGACAATGTTCGCAATGCCGGCGGTCATGTCCATTGGGCGCAGACTTCCGATGAAGCCTGTTCCATCGTCAGAGAGATCTGTGCGGAAAACAACGCCCGACTCGTCACGAAGGGCAAATCGATGATTTCCGAGGAGATCGGGCTCAATGGCTTTCTCGAAAGCCAGGGAATCGAAGTAGCCGAAACGGATCTCGGTGAATATATCATTCAAATTCGCAACGAAAGCCCCAGTCATATTATTGCCCCGGCAATCCACCTGAGTAAAAATCAGATTAGGAACGACTTTCGGGAGAGGCACTCGGAATTTCCCCCGGATCGTCCTCTTGAAGATGCGGGCGATTTTGTAGCCGAAGCTCGTGCGGTCCTGAGAAAGAAATTCCTTGCAGCCGATGTCGGAATTACAGGTGCAAATTTTCTCGTCGCGGAAACTGGAAGTACTGTCATCGTTACCAACGAGGGTAATGGCGATCTCACACAGTCATTGGCTAAAACCCATATAGTACTCGCCTCGATCGAGAAAATTGTCCCGACCCTTGAAGATGTGAGCACTTTCCTGAGAGTTCTGGCACGATCCGCGACAGGTCAGGAAATTTCGACCTACACAACATTTTCGACAGGTCCGAGACGCTCTGGCGATCCTGATGGTCCCGCGGCTTTCCATGTGATACTTCTCGACAATGGCCGGTCAAAAATGCTGGGTGGTGAATTCCAGGACATGCTTCGCTGCATCAGGTGCGGCGCGTGCATGAATCACTGTCCCGTCTACCAGGCCATTGGCGGACACGCCTATGGCTGGGTCTATCCGGGACCTATGGGTGCGGTCCTGACTCCCTCTCTCATTGGCATCGATGCGGCCGGGCATCTGCCGAATGCCTCGACATTTTGCGGCCGCTGCGAGGCAGTTTGTCCCGTTCGAATTCCGCTGCCGAAAATGATGCGCCACTGGCGCGAACGGGAGTACCACCGCGGCAAGACGTCGAGCCTTAACCGGCTGGCGCTCAGAAGCTGGGCTTATCTGGCCAAACGACCCAACTTGTATCGACGGGCCGTCAATCTGCCAATCCGAATTCTACACTATATGGGAGGGAAATCAGGTGTGATCCGTTCCTTTTCGCTGTTCAAGCACTGGACAAAACACAAGGACATACCGGCACCTCAGAAAAAAACATTTTTGCAACTCTGGGCCGAACAGGAATCCAGGAGGAAGTCGTGAAAGCGTCAGAAAACCAATCCCGCAATGCGATCCTCGAGGCCATTCGTCGGTCACTCAACTCTGACGACGAAACGAATTCGCGACGCGCAGCAGTCCGGAAACGGCTTTCCGAACCCACAGCCAATCTCGTTCCCGCCCGGGCAACCCGACCGGGCATAGACAGAATGGCTCTATTGATCGATCACCTTCGCAGCCAACTGGCCGATGTAATTGTTATCGACAGTAACAAGGATATACCGGCAACGATCACTGAATTTCTCCGCGACAATAATCTTCCGCCGAATATTCGCCTTGGCGAGGACCTCTACTGGAAGGACCTTCCCTGGAACCAGTTTCCTACGCTGGAGCTGACGACCGGACCGGCTGATTCCAGAGATCAGGTCAGCCTGGCCCGAGCCACGTCCGCTGCTGCGGAAACCGGGACACTCTTTCTCGTTTCGGGATCGGAAAATCCGACCACAAATAATTTTCTTCCTGAGACTCATATCGTCGTTTTGGAAAAGAACGATATTGAAGGCCCCTACGAAGTCGTGTGGTCGAAACTGCGAAAACAATATGGCGGCGGACAATTACCAAGAACGGTAAATTTGATCAGCGGTCCTTCGCGTACTGCAGATATTGAACAAACCATGGCACTTGGAGCCCATGGTCCGCGTCAGCTTTGCGTCATCATCGTCAAGGAGTGAAGCGGGAACTCCGACAAAATCCAGAGATTTAATTCCCGGTTTAAAATTGCAGTTTACAGGATTTGGAACAGGCATTGAATTGCTTGTTGCATTTCGGACCACGATCCTTTGGGGCCGTACTGGAATAGCAGGAGGCTTGTCGACTTCTGCAGGCGTTA
Source organism: Methyloligellaceae bacterium (assembly GCA_051009705.1). Classification (GTDB taxonomy): domain Bacteria; phylum Pseudomonadota; class Alphaproteobacteria; order Rhizobiales; family CAYWUX01; genus JANQOC01. The sequence continues at coordinate 5,498 of JBPCWG010000433.1, forward strand.
ATACAGGCCTGAATTTGCTGGGCCTTGGATTGGTCATTGGCCTGGACCAAATAAGTAGACGACATGAAAATGACCATTGCCAAAATTGCACCGGCAACGACAAAGCTCGACCAAATCCACACCCTGCTGAAGTTTGAGCGTGGCTGGAGGTAGAATACTGAAAGCGGTTTAAGTCTTCCGTTCATAAGGTCATTCGCTCTTATTTCATGATCATCTATACCAGAACTGGCGCGGAAATTCACTGGTTACGCTGAAGATTTGAGTTTTATAGCTCTGTTCACATGAATATGAGCTGAACACCGGATTAAATTCGTTTAA
>JBPCWG010000434.1:0-2850 GCA_051009705.1 Methyloligellaceae bacterium
CGCGGTCAAGCGCGCGCTTGTGGTGGGCAAGGAAGAACGGGCCAAGCACAACATCGCCACGGACAAGAAGGCGCAATCCGTCCTGTTTGGCCAGCGTGCCCGCTAAACTCGGTATCGTTTGGCTCGATCTGTGATCTGTTGAGGCCGGTCAAAGCACAGGCTTTGACCGCTGCCCTCAAGCGGCTTTCAGACCAAGCAGGGAGCGGGCTTCGTCAACGGTTGCCGGCCGCCGGTCATATTCGCCGCAGAGTTCTGCGACGCGCTTGACGAGGGCCGCATTGGAAGGAGCCAGGGTCTCCCGGTCCATGCGAATATTGTCTTCAAGGCCGGTGCGGCAATGGCCGCCGGCTTCGAGGGACCATTTGTTCAGGGTCAGTTGATCCTTGCCGATGCCGGCGCCGGTCCAGGTCGCATCCGGTGCCAGGCGTTTCAGGGTCTTGACATAAAACTCGAATGTTTCCCTGTCCACGGGCATGGCATTTTTAACACCCATGACAAACTAGACGTGCAGGGGACCCTTGATCTGACCTTTCTTTTCCATCAATGAAGCCTGGAAGATCATCGAGAGATCAAAGGCTTCGACCTCCGGTTTGACGTCATATTTGAGCATCTCTTCCGCCAGCCAGTCGACGAGTTCGGGGCTGTTTTCATAGACGCGGGTGGGGAAATTGCACGACCCCGTCGACAGCGATGCCATGTCCGGGGCAAGGCTCAGCATTCCACCGCGTTCCCGGCCAGTCCCGGAACGCCCGCCGGTGGACAATTGTACGATCATGCCCGGGCAGTGTTTTCTCAAACCCTCCAGGAGTTCCGCAAATTTATCCGGATCCGATGTCGTCGTCTGATCGGCGTTGCGGACATGGCAATGGGCGAGGGTGGCGCCGGCTTCAAAGGCTTCCTGGGTCGATTCAATTTGTTCGTCAATGGAAATCGGGACCGCGGGATTGTCTTCTTTGCGGGGGACGGAGCCGGTGATCGCGACAGTGATTATGCAGGGCTGTGACATGAGTATATCCGATGCAGCATTATTGGTTTTCTTAGTTCGGTTTGTTTGTTCCATTCCGACAGGGGATGCCGGAATGGGACAAAGACGGATTATTCGATGAGAAGCGTGGCTTCCGTTTTTTCCTGGACCTCGCTGATGTCCACATCCGGCGCCAGTTCCACTACCTTGAGGCCGTTAGGTGTCGGGTCGAAGACACCGAGATTCGTGATAATGCGGTCGACGACACCTGTTCCGGTCAGAGGCAGCGTGCACTCTTTGAGGAGCTTGGGTTCGCCTTTCTTGTTCGTGTGTTCCATGATGACAACGATACGCTGAACTCCGGCAACGAGATCCATGGCGCCGCCCATCCCTTTGACGAGTTTCCCGGGGATCATCCAGTTGGCAAGATCGCCATCCTGGGAAACTTCCATGGCTCCGAGAATTGAGAGATTGATGTGCCCGCCCCGTATCATGGCGAAGCTGTTTGATGAAGAAAAATAACTTGTCCGACGGAGCTCGGTAATGGTTTGTTTGCCGGCATTGATGAGGTCCGCGTCGATTTCGTTTTCCAGTGGAAACGGCCCCATGCCGAGCATGCCGTTTTCCGATTGCAGTGTAATGTCATATCCTTCCGGAATGTAATTCGAAACCAGGGTCGGAATCCCGATCCCCAAATTGACATAAAAACCGTCGTCCAGTTCCTGAGCGGCGCGTTCCGCGAGTTGATTTCTGTCCCAAGGCATAATGTTCTCCTGTTAGCTCAGAGCTTTAAGCTTCCCGAATAGTGCGCTGTTCGATACGTTTTTCGTGTTCGCCTTCGATGATCCGCTGCACATAAATTCCCGGTGTGTGTATGGCCGATTTGTCGAGAGTTCCCAGGGGCACTATTTCTTCAACTTCGGCGATTGTGATTTTTCCCGCGGTTGCACACTCGGGATTGAAGTTCATCGCGGTTTTGCGGTAGGTCAGGTTCCCCTGTTCGTCACCCTTCCAGGCCTTGACGATGGCAATATCCGTGCGCAGGCCCCGTTCCAGGATGTAAGTTTTTCCGTCAAAATCCTTGTGTTCTTTGCCTTCGGCAATCTGGGTACCGACACCGGTCGCCGTATAGAACCCGGGAATACCGGCCCCACCGGCGCGAAGTCGCTCCGCCAGGGTGCCCTGGGGATTGAATTCGATCTCAAGTTCACCTGCGAGAAATTGCTGCATGAACAAATCGTTTTCTCCCACATAGGAAGAGATCATTTTCTTGACCTGCTTTGTCTCCAGCAACAGCCCCAGTCCAAAATCATCCACGCCGGCGTTATTTGAAGCGACGGTCAGGTTCTTGACACCGGAGTCGCGAATGGCGTTGATCAAATTCTCAGGAATTCCACTGAGGCCAAAGCCGCCGGCGGCAATGGTCATGCCATCGACCAGCAGTCCGTCAAGCGCGGATTTGGCATCGCTATAAAGTTTTTTCATTAAATACACTTCCCTGCCGCTGACGTTCAACGGCGCTCACAAGGTTGCAACCGAAACTTACTTGTGACTCAAAAAGCCAATGATATAAAGCCTATTTTGAACCGCTTTAAAGATTGCAGTTCCCGGATATTCAACAGCTATTTGCTATATCTGGACATGGCGGTGAGCCAACCCTTTTGCCATTGTTCAAATGCTTTCATCGCCCCTTGTTCGATATCCTTCCAGGCGTCCTGATTGACGGACTGTAACTCTGCAAGCTGCTCGCTGGCCTGGTTCATATTGTCCTGCATCGTCTGCAATTGGGCATCAAACTGCTTTTTCATGTCGCCGTCCATGTTTGGTATCATGGTTTGCATGCTGGCCACCTGTTTCTGCCAGTTCTTGATTTGCTTCTCCATTTC
>JBPCWG010000435.1:0-4130 GCA_051009705.1 Methyloligellaceae bacterium
TTCACGGACAAGGTTCTGGAAAAGGCCGTGGGCCAGGAAGTTCTGCGCTCTGTGACACCGGGTCAGATGGTCGTCAAGATCGTCTATGACGAACTTGTTGCAATGCTCGGTTCCGATGCGCAGCCGATCGATCTGAATGCGACACCGCCCGTGGCGATCATGATGGTTGGTCTGCAGGGGTCCGGTAAGACCACCACGACAGCGAAAATTGCCCGACGTCTGACGGAGCGTGACAAGCGCAAGGTCATGATGGCCTCCCTGGATACGCGGCGGCCCGCGGCCCAGGAACAGCTCAAGGTGCTGGGGGAGCAGATTTCGGTGACGACCCTGCCGATCATCGAAGGACAGGAACCGCCAACCATTGCCCAGCGGGCGATGGATGCGGCGCGCCTCGGTGGATACGACGTTGTCCTCCTGGATACGGCCGGCCGGCTGCATATCGACGAAGCACTAATGGCTGAAGTATCGGAAGTACGAACGATATCCACGCCCCATGAAGTGCTTCTGGTCGCCGACTCCCTGACCGGTCAGGATGCGGTCAATGTCGCCAAGTCTTTTGATGAACGCATCGGGCTGACAGGAATTGTCTTGACCCGGATTGACGGCGATGGCCGCGGTGGTGCCGCCCTCTCGACCCGCGCGGTTACCGGCAAGCCAATCAAGCTTCTCGGTACCGGCGAGAAACTGGATGAGCTCGAGGAGTTTCATCCCGACCGCATAGCCAATCGCATTCTGGGCATGGGCGATGTCGTCAGCCTGGTGGAAAAAGCCGCGGAAACGATCGACGCCGAAAAAGCGGAAAAAATCGCCAAGAAGATGCGCAAGGGATCTTTCGATTTTGAAGATCTGGCAGAGCAGCTCAAACAGATGCAGAAGATTGGCGGGATGTCGAGCATACTCGGAATGATGCCCGGCATTGGCAAGATCAAGAAGCAGATCGATGCCACGAATTTGGATGACTCCATGTTCCAGCGCCAGCAGGCGATCATCTCGTCGATGACCCGGAAAGAGAAACGCCGGCCGAAATTACTGAATGCATCGCGGAAAAAGCGCATTGCTGCGGGGTCCGGCACATCCATCCAGGAAATCAACCGGCTGATCAAGATGCATCGCCAGATGGCCGACATGATGAAGAAGATGGGCAAGAAAGGAATGCTGTCCGGGCTTATGGGCGGCGGTTCGGATTTGCCGCCGGAAGCACTCGAGAATCTGGAAGGATTGCCCAAGGGCATGCCGGGACTTGGTCAGGGCGGGCTGCCGCCCGGATTACCGGGACTAGGTGGACCGGGTCTCCCGCCGGGATTACAGGGACTGACCGGTAAAAAGAACAAATAGAAATCAGGATTAATCGAACTCAACTCAATTATTCAACACGACTGTTTATGAAAAGGAACAAAAGTCAATGTCACTAAAAATTCGCTTGTCGCGCGGCGGCGCTAAAAAAAGACCTTTCTATCGTATTGTGGTCGCGGACAGCCGTTTCCCCCGCGACGGCCGCTTTATTGAGCGCCTTGGAACCTATAATCCGCTATTGCCGAAAGATAGTGACGAACGCGTTAAACTGGTGGAGGACCGTATTCGCCACTGGCTTTCCGTTGGCGCCAAGCCCACGGATCGGGTCCATCGCTTCCTCGACAGTGCCGGTATACTCAGCCGTGCGGCGCGCAATAATCCTAAAAAAGCGCTGCCGGGCCGGAAACGCCAGGAGCGTGAGGAAGAAGAACGCGCTGCCGCGGAAGAGGCGGCCAAGGATTCCGGTTCTGCCGGAGAGGGCGGTGAAGAAGCCGCCGCCGAAGCATAGTTCAGTTCAGACGGAACAAGGGCGGAAGGTTTGCGGAACCGTGACGATAGTCTGGTCTGTGTCGGCGTAATTTCCGGTGTCCATGGCATCAAAGGCCAGGTTCGGATCAAGTGGTTTACGCAATCACCTGAAAATCTGATTGCCTACAATCCCCTGACGGGTGCCGATGGCGAGCAAATTTATAAAATGGGTCACGCCGAAATCCGCAAGGGCGCAATTGTCGCCGCGATCGAAGGTATCGTCGACCGCAATCAGGCCGAAACCCTGAAAGGCGTCGAGCTGTTTGTTCGCAGTTCCAGGTTTGAACCGCCGGGGGAAGATGAATGGTACTATTCAGACCTTGTCGGTCTGGACATTCGCGACGGCAATGACAAAGTGCAGGGAACTTTGATTTCGGTACAGAATTATGGTGCCGGCGATCTGCTGGAGATCAAATTCAATGACCGGAAAAGTTCGGTCTTCCTGCCCTTTGATCGCGAAACGGTTCCCGAAGTGAATATCCCGGACGGGTTCGTCAAAATCCCCGATCCCGGGATGTGGCTCGATGAGGGTGGCCGGAAACCCGAAGAAGAAGCATAAAACAGGTCATAGATGGTTGAGAACGAAGCACATGCAGAGCCCTGGCGGGCCGTCGTTCTGACCCTGTTTCCGGATATGTTTCCGGGATCCCTGGGACACTCCCTTATTGGCCGCGGCCTGGAAGCCGGGCGCTTTACGGTCGAGACTCTGAACATACGGGATTTCGCGACGGATCGTCATCGTTCCGTGGACGACACGCCCTCCGGGGGTGGCGCCGGCATGGTCATGAAAGCGGATGTTCTGGCCGCAGCCCTTGATCACGCGCAAGATTCAGCGCCGGGTTTGCCCGCCTTCTGCCTGTCGGCACGGGGGCGACCGTTCAAGCAGCAGGATGCGCGCAAGCTTGCACAGGGCGACGGTGCAATATTACTTTGTGGCCGATTTGAAGGGATTGATGAACGTCTGTTCCAGCGGCGATCCATCGAAGAGATTTCCATCGGAGACTTTGTCCTTGCCGGCGGTGAGAGCGCGGCCCTGGCGGTTCTAGAATCCATCGTCCGCCTGTTGCCGAGAATACTCGGTTCGGAGGCGTCACTCCTGGAGGAGAGTTTTGAAAACGGTCTCCTTGAATATCCCCAGTACACACGTCCACAGAAATGGGAGGGTGTAGAAATTCCGGAAGTCCTGACTTCTGGAAATCACAAGCGTGTCGAGGATTGGCGGCGGGCGCAGTCTGAGGAAATCACCAGGGAAAGACGGCCGGACATGTGGGCTGCCTATGGAACCCGGAAAAAGTAAGGGTTCGGAAATTCTCTGAAATTCTCAGAAATTCTCAAAAATTCCATGAACCACCGATTTTTGCCGCAACCGATTTAGCATCCTCGTCCGAGACACGCCCTTCGACCTGGGCTTCCACGGTGAAGTTCTCGCTCAGGGACACGGCCATTCGCAGTCCGGCAAATGTTGTAAGTTCTTTCTCCACCGTATCCATTCTGAGCATGACGTCACTTCCGTTAATGGTCATGTCCAGCATATTGCCGTCTAGCAGCTCGTTATAATCGACGCCGCCATAGGGGACTATCCTTGTCATTTCTCCGCTTTGATTTTCAAAAAGTATCGGTCGCGCCAGCTCCACCCGGCCTTGTATAAATCTGACCTCGCGCGCAGCAACCGATGAGGTCTCAACCTCGTATTCATCCGCAAATTGGATTGTGTATCGTCCGCGCAGGCTGCCGACGAGTCCCAGGACTGGCAGACGATGTTCCAGGCCAAGTTCCGGTGCAATAAACCAGCTGTCCTTTTCCAGCCGGAAAATGTTAACGCCGCCTGGCGCGAAATTGCTGGCAACATACCTGTTTTCAACCTGATCAGTCTTTCCGGCTGTCAGGGCAAAATCAATAGCCCCGCGTGCCGACCCCAGGCTTGCATAGAGGCCGCCGAAATAGGTTTCGGTATGGGCGCGATGGCCGTTGGTTGCAGCCATCGAAGACTGCGCACCACCAACGAAGGCTCCGGCAATTACGTTCGCGTTGACGGCCGCATCAAAGCCGGAGACAAAACCTCCGGTCTTGCTAATGGTGCCGGATTTGACGCTGCTGGCCTCTCGTTCCTGGTAACTGCCAAATCCGTCGACCCAGAAGCGTTTGCCGCGTCGGGCATGTTCCGGCAGTTGGGTCGTCTCATGATTTCGGCTCTTGTCATCTTCACCGATCAGATAATTCGGTTCCGGGAATCCGCTCTGCTGGGATTGTGTTACGTTTGTGGAAACAGGGTTCCACAGTGCGCTAAGGCGATTGTTGACCGTGTTGCC
>JBPCWG010000436.1:0-3107 GCA_051009705.1 Methyloligellaceae bacterium
CCGCCAGGAGGGGGCCGGATATTTTCAGCTCACCGCCCGCAACGGCCTGCGCTGTTCCGCCGCCACCGCCTTTCTGCGTCCGGCAAAAACCCGCAGAAATCTCGAAATCCGGACCGGTGCCCACACGCAATCCCTTGTGTTCTCAGAGGCAGCACCCCTGCGGGCCACCGGTGTCCGCTATCGCGTCAACGGCCGTTCCGAAACCGCGGAAATCAATGAATGCGGCGAGGTCATCCTGTCCGCCGGGGCTATCGGTTCACCCCAGATTCTTGAGCTTTCCGGCGTCGGGCAGTCGCAAATCCTTGCGGATGCCGGTATCGATGTTCGCCACGCCCTGTCCGGTGTTGGCGAGTGCCTGCAGGATCATTTGCAGATCCGTCTCGTCTACGAAGTCAACGTGCCCACGCTCAATGACGAGATCAACAATATCATGCGGCGTATGGGCATCGGCCTGCAGTACATACTGTCCCGCAAGGGGCCCATGAGCCTCGGCGCCAGCCAGGTCTGCGTCTTCGCGCGCAGCATGCCCGAGCTGGACACGCCGGACATCCAGTTTCATTTCCAGCCTCTCAGTGCCGACAAGCCGGGTCTGGAAATGCATCCCTTTTCGGGGATCACCTCGTCCGTCTGCCAGTTGCGCCCCGATAGCCGCGGTCACATCCATATACATTCTCCGGATCCGGCGATGGCACCGAAAATCGTGCCCAATTACCTTTCCGCCGCGTCCGACCGGCTTTGTGCCATCCGGGCGGTCAGATTTGCCCGTGCCATGACCCGGACAGAAGCGCTGAACCCCTATATTGTGCGCGAACACGTGCCTGAAAAGGTACCGGAATCCGATGAAGATCATTTGGAAGTTGCCCGCAACTACTCCCAGACGATATACCATCCCACAAGCACCTGCCGCATGGGCCCTGACGAACAGGCGGTTGTTGACGAACGCCTGCGGGTTCATGGTATTCAGTCCCTGAGAGTTGCCGACGCATCGATAATGCCGGCGATCGTCTCGGGAAATACCAATGCGGCATCTATAATGATCGGCGAAAAAGCCTCAGACATGATCCTTGCGGACCGGAAGAATTGAAATTAAATCGAGAACCGACGCCCACTTCGAAACTAATATAACAAAAACGAGGGGCGGCGAATGCAACAGGAGAAAACGCGATGAAGATGAACACAGAAGAAGCCTTTATCAAAGTTCTGCAAATGCATGGCATCGAGCACGCCTTCGGAATTATCGGCTCGGCGATGATGCCTATTTCAGACCTTTTTCCCAAGGCAGGTATTACTTTCTGGGATGTGGCGGATGAGAAAAACGGCGGCTACATGGCCGACGGATACAGCCGCGCGACCGGCAAGATGTCCATGGCCATCGCCCAGAACGGTCCCGGTGTCACCGGTTTCGTCACCCCCATCAAAACCGCCTACTGGAACCACACGCCGATGCTGTTGGTAACGCCCCAGGCGGCCAACAAGACAATCGGCCAGGGCGGCTTCCAGGAAGTCGAGCAGCTGGCCCTGTTCAAGGATATGGTCTGTTATCAGGAAGAAGTTCGGGATCCCACACGCATCGCCGAGGTTCTCAACCGTGTCATCCAGAAAGCCAAGCGCATGTCGGCCCCGGCCCAGATCAATGTCCCCCGGGATTTCTGGACGCAGATCGTCGATATCGAATTGCCGGCGATTGTCGATTTCGAACGCCCCGGCGGCGGCAAGGAAGCCATCGCCAAGGCGGCCGATCTCCTTTCCGGCGCCAAATTCCCGGTCATCCTGAACGGCGCCGGCGTCGTCCTTGCGGGAGGCATTGATGCGTCGGTCAAACTCGCGGAAAAGCTGGATTCCCCCGTTTGCTGCAACTATCAGCACAATGACGCCTTCCCCGGCTCCCATCCCCTGTTCGCCGGTCCCCTGGGCTATAACGGCTCCAAGGCCGGCATGCAGCTCATCGCCAAGGCCGATGTGGTTCTGGCGCTGGGCACAAGGCTCAATCCGTTCTCGACCCTTCCCGGCTACGGCGTAGACTACTGGCCGAGTGACGCCAAGCTCATCCAGGTTGACATCAATGCCGACCGCATCGGCCTCACCAAGCCGGTGACCGTCGGTATCGTCGGTGATGCCAGGCAGGTGGCCGAGCAGATCCTGGCCACCTTGTCGTTAAGCGCCGGCGATGATGGCCGCCAGCAGCGACGCGACCTTATCGCCCAGACCAAATCCGCCTGGGCCCAGGAACTCACATCCCTCGATCACGAGGACGATGACCCCGGCACCACGTGGAACGAGCGCGCCCGAAAACGCGAGCCCGAGCATATGAGCCCGCGCAAGGCATGGCGCGCCATTCAGTCGGCCCTGCCCCGGGATGCCATCATTTCATCGGATATCGGCAATAACTGCGCCATCGGCAACGCCTATCCCTCATTTGACGAGGGACGCAAATATCTGGCCCCGGGCCTGTTCGGTCCCTGTGGCTACGGTTTCCCGGCCATCGTCGGCGCCAAGATCGGCTGCCCCGACGTGCCGGTTGTCGGTTTTGCCGGTGACGGCGCATTCGGCATTTCCATGAACGAGATGACCTCCTGCGGCCGCAAGGACTGGCCGGCGATCACCATGATTATTTTCCGCAACTACCAGTGGGGGGCGGAGAAGCGCAACACGACTCTGTGGTACGACGACAATTTTGTCGGCACCGAACTCAATTTGAACGTCTCCTACGCGAAGATCGCCGACGCCTGCGGTCTGAAGGGGGTGACGGTCACGACCATGGAGGAACTCACTGCAGCCCTGGAAAGTGCTGTCGAGGCGCAGATGAAGAACAAGCAGACCACGTTCATTGAGGTGATCCTCAACCAGGAACTGGGCGAACCGTTCCGCCGCGACGCCATGAAAGCCCCTGTGGAGGTGGCCGGCGTGGACGCAGGCGATATGCGTCCGCAATAGCCGGGGACCGGAAACGGGTAACCGGTTACGGGCGGTCTGACCTGTCCGGATCGCACGGAATGAGGCCGAATAACCGGCCTCGTTCATCGCCCGGCCTGTATTGGCCGCTGTTGCAGCCATGGATTTGTTGAAACACTGGAACTTTTGGAACCATGGACGTTCTGGAAAAACTG
>JBPCWG010000437.1:0-9342 GCA_051009705.1 Methyloligellaceae bacterium
CCTGTGGATTGCAGGTTCTCTTTTCTCCAAAGGCCCGCTCTTTTCCGCAGCACCTCCGTTCCCGGGTTTGGACGGGTTTTCCGCTATCAGGGAAATTTTTGCTTCCTGCGATTGCGGGTAGAGACCCAAAAGCAGAGCGCTCAACACGAGCGCGCCGAGCAAAAACAAATTTAGACCGATCTTGGTAATCATTTAAATAAACGGGTCCCATCCAATAAGGCTAAGTTCTCGTTAGAGCAGAATCTGACAATTTTAATGACGTTTGTCGCAGTTTTTCGGCTCGCTGGGGCATTTAAATCCGAATTTTGGAAAAAATGGCGGAATTCGAATGTTTTTTCAGGGATCCATGACGATGAATTGATAGGAAAATTTGGATAAAAATCAGTGCATTTGTCTGTTTTGAATGGCTTGCGATGAGAACAGCGACGGATTAATGTGATTCGCAAAGATGAGTTCACGCCTCTGCCCGGGATGGCTGAAGTTGATTTTGGCCTTGGGTACTAATGGCAAAACCCAAAAATATTGGAGTTCCAAATGTTTTCCGGATCCTTCACGGCAATGATTACACCGTTCAAAGATGGTCAGGTGGATGAGGAAGCTTTTGTTCGTCTCGTTGAATGGCAGATTGAAGAGGGGACCCACGGGCTCGTACCTGTGGGAACCACGGGTGAAAGTCCCACATTAAGCCATGATGAGCACAAACGTGTCGTCGAATTGTGTATTGAGGTCGCTGCGAAGCGGGTTCCGGTTATAGCCGGAGCTGGTTCGAATTCGACAACGGAGGCCATTGAACTTTCAAAACATGCCAAAGAGGCCGGAGCAGATGGGGCACTGATTGTAACTCCCTATTACAACAAACCGACCCAGAGCGGACTATATGCACACTACAAAGCCATAAGTGACAGTGTCGATATTCCGGTCATAATCTATAATATTCCGGGGCGTAGCGTCATTGACATGTCCGTGGAAACAATGGCCGAGCTTTTCAAACTGCCGAATATTGTTGGCGTCAAGGATGCGACCGCCGATCTGGCGCGGGTGTCCCTTCAGCGCCAGGCCATGGGTTCGGACTTTAACCAGCTCTCCGGTGAAGATGCCACCGCTCTCGGCTTCATGGCCCATGGGGGGCATGGGTGTATCTCCGTCACGTCTAACGTGGCCCCGAAGCTCTGTTCCGAGTTCCAGAAGGCCTGCTTGGATGGCAATTTCGATACCGCCCTGAAAATTCAGGATCAGTTGATGCCTCTCCACGACGCCCTGTTTGTTGAATCCAGTCCTGGACCCATTAAATACGCGGTCTCTAAACTTGGAAAATGCGGGCCGGATACACGCCTGCCACTGGCAGCCATTTTGCCGTCGACCTGTCAACAGGTCGATAGCGCTATGGTCAAGGCAGGTTTGCTGTAAAAGAGGATCATCGACAACATGGCTCGTAAGGCGGAGGGTGATGGCAGCAATACCATCGCCTTAAATCGCAAGGCTCGCTTCAACTACCAGGTAGAGGAAACATTTGAAGCGGGGATCGTTCTTGCCGGTTCGGAAGTGAAATCCCTGCGCGAGGGAAAGGCGAATATAGCTGAATCCTATGCCTCGGAAGACAATGGCGAACTGTTCATTGTGAACGCCTATATCCCGGAATACCAGAAAGCAGGAAAATTTAACAATCATGAGACACGGCGACCTCGCAAACTCCTGATGCATGCCCGTGAAATCAGTCGACTTACCGGTGCAGTGCAGCGGGACGGTATGACACTGGTGCCTCTGAAACTTTATTTCAATGATCGGGGCATAGCCAAGCTTCAGCTCGCCCTGGCTCGTGGTAAGAAGCTTCATGACAAACGCGAAACGGCGAAGAAGAGGGACTGGCAGCGCCAAAAAGCGCGACTGCTGCGAGAGAAAGGCTGACGTGTCTTGAAACGGTACCGTTTCAAGAGGTGCGCTAATTTTAGAACTGCGCTACCGGGCACAGAAACGAGTCATTTATCTCAGAATTTTCAGCCCCGAGACATTAACGTTTCAGAAAATCCGAAATTTTTTCGAATACGTCAAAAAACATCTCTTCTGTCAGGCGTCCGGTATTGGTGTTGTAGCGAGAGCAATGGTAGCTGTCGATCAGAGCCGGTTGGTCCTCAAACATGTGCAGTGCTCCGTGGGCAAATTTGTGCAGGACTTTTCTTTTGCCAAATGTAGTGAGAAGGCTGTCGTGGGCGATCCGGCCCAGAGCCAGGATTAATTTGAGGTTTCTCAGATTCTGCAGGCGGGAAACAAGGAAGGGACGACAATTGCCGATTTCAGCGCCCGTCGGTTTGTTCTGCGGTGGAACACAGCGTACGGCATTGGTGATCATGCAGTTGTGCAGGGTCAGACCATCGTCGACTTGGGCCGCATAATCTCCCTCGGCAAACCCAAATCGGACCAAAGTGGGATATAGAAGATCGCCAGCATAGTCTCCGGTGAAAGGACGCCCGGTCCGGTTCGCCCCTTTGACACCCGGAGCGAGGCCGACAATCAGGAGATCTGCATTCTCATCGCCAAAGGACGGTACCGGACTGTTGAACCATGTGGGTTCTTTTTCCTGACAGGCGTTGCGATAGTCGACAAGACGCGGGCAGAGCAAACAGTTTTTGGGAGCTTCAGCGGGAACAACCATGGGCGCATAAATATACGACTATGGCGTAATCGCAAGGGGACTTTGATAATTAGCAACCGGAAAAGACTGCAAAGATGGGGAGCGAAGATTAGTGATCAGGCTTTCAGAACAATCTAGTCGACTTCATCAAATTCGTAATCGTCGGCTTCGTTGTCATATGCTTGTTCATCTTCCGTATCGTCTTCACGGGAAATGTTACTCAGGAGATCCCGAAGCTCAATGAACTGATCGGCCTGACGCCGCAATTCATCGGCAATCATCGGCGGCTGTGTTTTCAGAGATGAGACGATACTCACCCGTTTTCCCTTTTGTTGCAGGGCTTCAACAAGAACGCGAAAATCACCGTCACCAGAAAATAGAACGATGTGATCGAGGGAATCGGAAAGTTCCATGGCCTGCACCGAAAGTTCGATGTCCATGCTGCCTTTGATTTTTCGTCGCCCGGAGGAATCCGTGAATTCCTTCGTCGGTTTGGTCACCATGGTAAAGCCATTGTAATCAAGCCAGTCGATCAGGGGACGAATGGATGAATATTCCTGATCTTCTGCGATGGCTGTGTAATAGAGGGCGCGAATGAAACGGCCCTGCCGCTGGAAGAGTTTGAGCAGGCGCTTATAGTCGATATCGAAGCCCAGGGACTTCGCGGCGGCATAAAGATTAGCCCCGTCTATGAATAGAGCGATCCTCTCGGAGGGATGAAAATGCATGGCGAATATCCTCTAAAAATGTGCATTCAATAATTGCGGAAATAAAAACCAAGATGATCCCTGGAAGGTCCTCGGATACATCTAAACGGCAATAAATTTGGGAGAATTCCTTGTCTCAATTTTTAAATCCAAAAATACTTATAAACATTGGAATAAATAAATTCAATTATATGTGTGTTTTTGCGTATGCAAATTGTGGACTTCTGAACGTCATCAGAGACGTTGTTGAATTCCAGATTGCAGCGATAGCACCACAAAATTTATTCCAGTTTGCCTCTTGGCAGGGTTATTCTCTTAATTCTGTGATTACCGCTGGTATGGGAGGATTGACCTGCGCAATCTCTTAAATATGAAAGATATATTATGAAATTAAGTTCTAATTTGGGAGCGATGTGGGCAAAACTAGGCCTATTGCAGATATTCACAGTCCAAAACCCGGACAGCGGCCTGTGATTATCGTCGCGCTCGGGAGCAATCTCACCGGCCCTTGGGGGACGCCGGTCCAAAGTTTAACCCGCGCGATTGCACGGCTATCCCATGAGCGCGTTGAAATCGTCCGGGTTTCCGATATTTTTATTACAGCACCAGTCGGGCCTGGACGCCAGGCCCCTTATGCAAACTGCGTGGCACAGATTGTTTCCCACAAACCTCCGGAAAGCCTGCTGTCTCTATTCAAGATGCTGGAACATCAGTCAGGACGGCGTGGATTGACGCCCGCCTGGGGACCGCGAACCCTTGATATCGATCTCCTGGATTACAAAAGACGTATTTTTCGGTCTCCGAGATTGACCCTGCCGCACCCCCATATCAGCGAAAGACCATTCGTAATCGAACCTCTGCATCAAATAATTCCCGAATGGATTCATCCCGTTACATTCAGGAAAGTTGAAATTTTGAGGCAGCGATGCCGAAATGAGATTGATGGTAGTATCCTGTCGCGACAGCTTTTTCCGGCATAATATCGAAATATTTAACGAAATCTAAGTTCTCATAAAATATTAAGGAATTCAGCCAGATGGAACTTGCCATCAGTTGAAAGAGCCCTTAAATAGAAGGCGAATTCCGAACACAACAAGGAGTTGTCCATGGCACGCGTTACTGTCGAGGATTGCACAGACAAGGTCAGCAACAGATTTGAGCTCGTTCTGTTGGCAAGCCACCGAGCCCGAACGATATCAGCCGGCTCACCGATAACCGTGGACCGGGACAATGATAAAAATCCTGTTGTCGCTCTACGCGAAATTGCTGAGGAAACCGTTTCTCCGGAAGATGTCAAAGAAGACTTCATCCATTCCATGCAGAAA
Source organism: Methyloligellaceae bacterium (assembly GCA_051009705.1). Taxonomy (GTDB): domain Bacteria; phylum Pseudomonadota; class Alphaproteobacteria; order Rhizobiales; family CAYWUX01; genus JANQOC01. The sequence goes on from JBPCWG010000437.1 coordinate 4,662, forward strand.
TTTGTGGAAGTGGACGAACCGGAACCGGAAGCCGTACCTTTGCTGGCTTCGGACACTCGAGCGCCGCTTCTGGGACAGGATGATCAATCGCAGGATACGGTTATTGATCGCATGACCGAAGAGGAATTGCTCAGAGGTCTCGAAAGCCTGTCACCGCCGGAAACGTCTCATGGAGGCTCACGCTCTCGCTAGGAAACTGGGGTCGAGTTTGCACACAACTGGCATAGACCCAAAACGCGATCTGGCGACAGTGTCTGATTGGTGGAATTCGGCAGTCTCGAATTTGCCACCCTACCCGTTAGTTGAATCTGGTATGCTTCATGCCGAACCCGAGGTCCGGGTGTTCGGGAGTATTGGCCGATGATGCGCCAGTACGAGCTTGTTGAACGCGTCCTCCAGTACGATCCTCATGCCGATGAGGATCTTTTGAATCGTGCTTATGTCTATGCCATGAAAGCGCATGGCCATCAGACACGAGCCTCCGGTGATCCCTACTTTTCACACCCCCTCGAAGTGGCTGCAATATTGACTGAGCTGCGGCTGGATGATGCCACGATTGCAACCGCTCTTCTTCACGACACAATTGAAGACACCGAAGTCACGCGCTCCGAGATCGACGAATTGTTTGGACAGGAAATTGGCTCGCTTGTTGAGGGTTTGACTAAAATTGATGAGCTGGACCTGGTCTCGAAAAAGGCCGAACAGGCTGAGAATTTTAGAAAATTGCTGGTGGCCATCACCAGCGATATCCGAGTTCTACTGGTCAAGCTTGCAGACCGTCTGCACAATATGCGCACGCTTGAACATATGCGTTTGGAAAAACGCGGCCGGATCGCCGAAGAAACCATGGACATTTATGCACCTCTGGCCGGTCGGATGGGCATGCAATGGCTGCGGGACGAGCTTGAAAATCTCTCGTTCAAGTGGATTAATCCGGAGGCCTTTGAAACCGTTGTTGACCGATTGACCCTGCTCAAAGAGAAAAACTCAGGTCTCATCGACGAAATTATTGAAGATTTACAAGAACGTCTGGAATTGTCGAAGATTTCCGGCCGTGTCACCGGCCGGGAAAAAAAACCCTATTCAATCTGGAACAAGATGGAACGAAAGCAGATCTCTCTTGAGCAGCTTTCCGATATCTTTGCTTTTCGGATAATTGTGGACACGGTAGAAGATTGTTACCGCGTTCTCGGGGCCATCCACACCCACTGGCGTATGGTTCCTGGGCGCTTCAAGGACTATATTTCAAACTCCAAGCAAAACGATTATCAGTCCATCCATACAACCATTATCGGACCACGCCACCAGCGTGTTGAACTGCAGATCAGAACGGAAAAAATGCATAGCATTGCCGAATACGGGGTAGCTGCCCACGCGCTGTACAAAGAAGATGTGCAGGAAATAGGCAATGGCGAAATTATCACCAATAAAAACCTGCGGTCCTATGAGAGCAATGCCTATCAATGGCTGCGCCGTCTCGTCGATATGCTGCTTGAAGGTGACAATCCTGAAGAATTTCTTGAGCACACCAAGCTTGAACTGTTTCAGGATCAAGTGTTCTGTTTTACACCCAACGGTCGCCTGATTGCCCTGCCACGCGGAGCGACACCGATAGACTTTGCCTATGCGGTTCACACGGATATCGGCAACAGTTGTGTGGGCTCCAAGATCAACGGGCTCCATATGCCCCTGGTCACGCAACTGAACAATGGGGACGAGGTCGAGATAATGACTTCGCAGGCCCAAACGCCACCGCCGGCCTGGGAAAAAATTGCGGTCACCGGAAAGGCACGTTCCGCTATTCGCCGGGCAACACGTGAAGCCCGCCGGCGTCAGTATAGCGACCTCGGCCGGCAAATTCTGTCGCGCGCCTGCCGTCGTATTGAGAAGGAAATCGATGAGATTAATCTGAATGCTTTTCTGCATAAGTTCTCTCAGAAATCCGTGGACGACATCTTCGTGGCTGTAGGGCGGGGGGAACTTGCGTCCAGCGATGTTTTCAAGGTTTTGTTTCCCGAAGCAAGAGAAGAACCGCAACCGAAGAGACCCGCAGTTCAGCGCCACGACGAAGGCTGGTTTAACCTGCGCAAGGTTATCGGATTGAAATTCAGAATGCCGGGGAGCCAGGCCAAAAATCGGGCAGATGAAGTTAACGGTATTCCCATTCGCGGCCATCAGGCGGAATTTCCCGTGGACTTCGCTGAAGGCGGCGCCGTGCCAGGCGACCGGATTGTCGGTATCATGACCTCCGGCGAGGGAATGAAAATTTATCCCATTCATTCGCCAACACTGGAGAAATATGACGACGAGCCGGAACGTTGGGTGGATGTTACCTGGGATATTGAGGAGAGCAATTCCGACAGATTTTTGTCTCAGATAGAAGTGACAGCGATCAACGAGCCGGGATCTCTGGCTAAAATAGCCAATTTTATTGGTGAAACCGATGGTAATATCGATACGGTGCAGATGATTGATCGAGCCCCGGATTTCACGAATATGCTCATTCGACTGGAAGTCTGGGATCTTAAACACCTGAACCAGATAATTTCCGGCCTGAGGCGTATGTCCGTTGTCAGTCGTGTGACACGGAATTTTGGTGAAGCAAAGGTTATGTAATCTTGTAATTTAACCCGGATTGGAATAGAGAGCCGGTTGGTTGCGATGTTAGACATTGCCAAGTACGGCGACAATTCTCCTTATTCTGGCAATTTTATTGTAAATCAGAACTTAAAATCTGCGCATTGACATCTTATAATAAGTCAACGGCCGGTGAGGCAAGTTGTAGCTCTGGGCTCTATGTCTTGAGATTATACCTGAGGTTTGGAAATGCTTTTCAGTCGGCGGAACAGCCCATCGATTTACGAGAAGGTTAGAATAGCTGCCTGGCCACGCCGAAGCTGGATGCGCTCTGCGCGCTATGTGCTGCATCGCCTATGGAGACTGAGTGCCTCGCCCCACAAGATTGCCCTCGGCTGTGCTGCAGGTATCTTCGTGTCATGTACACCATTTCTCGGATTTCATTTCATATTGGCCGGTTTGATATCCTGGATGTTGCGGGGAAGCATTCTCGCCTCGGCGTTGGGGACATTCTTTGGGACGCCCCTGACCTTTCCGTTGATCTGGATTACAACATTTAACATCGGCAACTGGTTCCTCGGCGCCTCTTCTGACATTGGCCGATTGGATCTTGCCGAGCGCCTGGATGAACTCCGGGTTTACTTTCTCTATGATATTAGCTTTGCATTCGAAATGCTCTTCTATACCCTATGGCCGATTGTCAAACCGATGATTATCGGAGCAATTCCGGTAGGATTGATATTCGCGACAATTGGATATTTTTCGATAAAAAAAATAGTTGAAGTTTATCAGTCGAGAAGACAGAAAAGAATTGATATCCACGGAAATGAGCCGATAACAGGCGGAGGATCGCCTGCTGAGGTTTGAAGTCTCTGAGACGAATTTATAATCTACACTTGCTCTTTGCAGAACTACGGCACGATACAGAATTACGATTATGACATATTTACATGGCTCCACCCACCTGAGACTGGGTGTCAATATTGATCACGTGGCTACGATCCGCAACGCCCGCGGTGGCATGCATCCCGATCCCGTGCGCGCAGCCCTTGCAGCGGCCGATGCCGGCGCTGATGGAATTACCGCGCATTTGCGCGAGGACAGACGTCATATCTCTGACGAGGATATCGCCAAATTGAAGGGCACAATTGCGCTTCCTCTCAATCTCGAAATGGCCCCGACGCAAGAGATGCTGGATATTGCTCTGCGCAGCCGGCCCAATGCCAGCTGCCTGGTGCCGGAGAAACGCCAGGAAATAACGACCGAAGGCGGGTTGGATATCGTCGGGAATACGACCCTGCTCAAACCCTATATCGCCAAACTTCGGTCGGCAGGAATTCGAGTATCCCTGTTCATCGATCCGGACGAACGACAGATCGAAGCGTCCAGCAAAGTCGAGGCGGATATCGTTGAATTGCACACCGGCGTTTATTGTGAAGCCAGGCATCACAATTCCGAGGCTGATATCGATTTTGAATTGAAGCGGTTGAAAGATGCCGCACAACTGGCTGATGAAATTGGGCTGGAAGTTCATGCGGGTCACGGGCTGGATTTTGAAAGTGCCGGCGTCGTCGCCGCAATCCCGCAGCTCGTGGAACTCAATATCGGGCATTTTTTGATCGGTGAAGCCATATTTGGTGGTCTGGATTCGTCTATCCGACGCATGCGGGCGATTTTGGATAATGCCCGTGCGAACAGCAGCGGCTCAAAGTCGGCGTAGGAGTTGCGGCAGTGATACTGGGGCTCGGCAACGACATTATCGATATTCGCCGCATCGAGGCGACGATCGAAAAATATGGGGAACGATTCCTGAACCGTGTTTTCACGACGGAGGAACGCAAACGATCGGATCGCCGTCAGGCCCGTATTGCTTCCTACGCCAAGAGATTTGCCGCCAAAGAAGCCTGTGCCAAAGCACTGGGGACCGGCTTGACCCAGGGGGTTTTCTGGCGCGATATGGGGGTCGTAAACAATGCCATGGGGCAGCCGTCGCTATCGCTGACAGGGGGTGCGGAAGAGCGGCTCAAACATCTTGTACCTGAAGGGTTCAGTCCCCAGATAAACCTGACGATTACCGATGATTTCCCGTTGGCTCAAGCAATTG
>JBPCWG010000438.1:0-6426 GCA_051009705.1 Methyloligellaceae bacterium
GGTGTAACCCCCACATCAAGATCGATGGCGATCTGGTCGCTTGGTTGCATACCGTAGAAAAATACCGGTGTAGGAAGGGATGATACAGGGCCATATTCTGCCTGCCATTTGGCATAGTCAATAAATACCCGGGGATACATGAGGTAGGAGTGCAGTTCGACTTCGCTGACGGTACGCCCGATGGCATCCTCAACCTCTTTTCGCCTTTCATCGAAATTGGCATCTTCGAGAAATTTCCCCGGGCGGTCTGTCAGGGGCTTTTCTCCTTTGAGGATTTTTTTCTGTAAAGATTTCGGAAAGCCGTTCGGGGGCTGTCCTAGGTCTCCGCGAAAGAAGTCAACCACGGATTCAGGGAAGGAAACCTCTGTCTTCGGGTTCTCGACCTCCTCCCTGGAGAGATTGGCGGAGACCATGGATATGGCCATATCACCGACAACCTTTGAAGACGGCGTAACCTTTACAATATCGCCGAACATCTGGTTCACCTCTGCATAAGCGCGGGCGACCTCATGCCAACGCTCTGCAAGTCCCATGGAACGGGCCTGTTCCTTGAGGTTGGTGAATTGGCCACCAGGCATCTCATGGAGATAAACCTCGGACGCGCCAGCTTTATTATCGGCCTCAAAGGCGGCGTACTGGTTACGCACGGCTTCCCAATAATCGGAAAATTCACGGATCGTCACCGGGTCAAGACCTGTTTCACGGTCCGTGTGCTTCAGCGCTTCGACGACAGAGCCGAGGTTAGGTTGAGACGTCAAGCCCGATAGGGAATCCATAGAAAGATCAACCGCATCTACCCCGGCTTCCGCTGCGGCAATGACTGAGGCTGCAGCGATACCGCTGGTATCATGGGTGTGAAAATGAACAGGCAGGCCTGTTTCTTCCTTGAGAATCCGCACCAGTTCCCGAGCTGCATCAGGTTTAACGAGACCAGCCATATCCTTGATACCCAGAATGTGGGTGCCGGCTTCAGCAAGTTCGCGGGCGAGGCGGACATAGTAGTCGAGATTGTAGGTCGGCCGCGAATGATCGTAGAGATCGCCGCTGTAACAAATTGATGCCTCGCAGAGTTTGCCGGTCTCGCAAACAGCATCGATGGTGACACGCATGTTTTCAACCCAGTTCAGGCTGTCAAATACTCGAAAAACATCGATGCCGCTTGCCGCAGACTGGTGGATGAACTTGCGCACAACATTGTCAGGATAGCTGGTGTAGCCAACCCCGTTTGATCCTCGGAACAAGGCTTGCAGGAGGACGTTGGGAAGCTTGCGACGAATGAGATGCAGGCGTTCCCACGGGCACTCTTTCAAAAAACGCATGGCGACATCAAAGGTGGCCCCGCCCCAGCACTCGACGCTGAAAAGGTCCGGTAACCGGTGGGCATAGGCTTCGGCGACGCTGACGAGATCGTGGGTTCGAAAGCGTGTTGCAAGTAGAGACTGGTGAGCGTCGCGCATAGTTGTGTCGGTGACCAAAAGGCGCTTCTGATCCCGCATCCAATTCTGCACTGCTTCCGGTCCATCAGTGTCTAGTATGTGTTTGGGGCCTTGTTTAAGCGCCTCATAGTTAAATCCGGGAATTTTAGGGGGCAGGGTATGTTCCGGAGGTCTTGGGCGGCCCTTGACCTCAGGGTTGCCATTAACATTTACATCGGCAATGAAATTCAGCAGGCGGGTGACCCGGTCGCGACGACGTGGAAAGTCAAAGAGTTCCGAATGGTCGTCGATAAACCTGGTCGTGTAGTCAGCCGCCTTGAAGTTCTCATGGTTAATCACATTTTCGACGAAGATCAGATTGGTGGCGACACCACGAATGCGAAATTCGCGCAAGGCCCGGTCCATACGGGCAATGGCCTCAACCGGGGTCTGGGCCCAGCTCGTTACTTTTTCCAGGAGCGAATCGTAATAGCGTGTAATGATGGCACCGGAATAGGCGGTACCGCCATCAAGACGAATACCGAAACCGGTAGCGCCTCGATAGGCGATGATACGTCCATAGTCGGGGACAAAGTTATTTTCGGGATCCTCGGTGGTTATACGGCACTGGATGGCATGGCCGGAATAGGTGATCTCCTCCTGCCGGGGAACACCACTTTCCGGCTCACCGATCTTCGCGCCTTCGGCAATTTTGATTTGCGCTTTGACGATGTCGATGCCCGTAATTTCCTCCGTAACCGTATGTTCCACCTGGATGCGGGGATTGACCTCAATAAAGTAGAACTTGCCGGTCGGGACATCCATCAGGAATTCGGCGGTTCCGGCGTTCTGATATCCGGCTTCACGGGCGAGCTTTAGGGCACTTTCGCAAACTTCAGCTCGCTGAGCGTCGGATAGATAGGGTGCCGGTGCCCGTTCTACGATTTTTTGGTTGCGTCGCTGTATGGAACAGTCGCGTTCGAACAGATGCACAATATTGCCATGCTGGTCGCCGAGGAGCTGGACTTCCACGTGGCGTGCCTGTTCAATGAGTTTTTCCAGGTAAACTTCGCCATTGCCGAAAGCCAGTTCCGCCTCCCGCCTACCGGCTAATACTTCAGTTTCAAGACTTCCAGAATCGCGGATCACCCGCATACCGCGTCCGCCACCACCCCAGCTGGCCTTAAGCATGACCGGATATCCAATTTTGTCGGCCAGGCGGTGAACTTCATTCATATCGTCAGACAGTGGACCGGTGGCCGGCATCACGGGCGTGCCGGCTTTCTCGGCAACAGCGCGGGCTGCGATTTTGTTGCCAAGGCCGCGCATTGTGTCCGGATCCGGCCCTACCCAGATAAGTCCGGCACCGATGACGGCTTCGGCAAATTCAGGATTTTCCGACAGGAATCCATAGCCTGGATGGACAGCATTGACGTTGGATTCGAGGGCAACATGGATAATTTCATCAAAGGAAAGATAGGCTTTTACCGGTCCGAGATCATGCCCGATCTGGAAGGACTGGTCGGCCTTGAAGCGATGTAGAGAAAGCTTGTCTTCTTCGGCATAAATCGCGACGGTGGCAATCCCCAATTCGTTAGCAGCGCGCAGCACCCGAATGGCGATTTCACCACGATTGGCAACAAGGAGCTTTTTGATTTTCAATGTAACACCTTCCCGTAATCTTTGGTTGGCCTCTATTTGGATTCATCCCTTGTGGAGGCTCATCTACTTATAGGGGATATCTTACCACGAGGCTGTTGTGATTTTGATTGGCTTCCAATCTAGCGCGGAAACAACAGAAATTCAGATCCAACTGGTTCGAAATGCGCGCATTTTTCGACTAGCTCAATGAAAGGGACGCAATATGCCTATGAGCTCAGGACTTGCCGGTACCCCTATTTGTTGAGTCATCCGATACCATTATTTGAGGACGGGATTGAGTTATTTCATTTGGCGGCCCGTACTGCTTGGTTACGGACTGATGCCGCCATTTTCTCATATAGCGGATACGTTCTAGTTCAGCGCGGCGGCGCAAAGGACGGAATGCCAGTAGCCAGCTTGCCGTTGTCGGGGCAATTCCGGGACCGCGGATAAATCGGCGATAATATTTCTGCAGCGGCCGGAACATGACGGTGACAAAATGATCGAAGCCGATGAGTGGCAGACTAGTGAGAAAGAAAGAAGCCGCAAAGCCGAAGATCAGGCTCCAGGGATCTATACCCAGGAATGAAGGAGAGTTGTTCTCTTCTGCCCATTGCTGAATCTCAATAAAATAACGAACTGAGAAATAGACACCGATAAGGAATATACAGGCGCGCATCCAGCGTGGGAAAAACCACAATTCCGCCTGCCAGACTCTAATTATTGCACCGACCGTCCCGTCCCGAGCTCGGGTACAATAGCTTACGAGCCGGTGATAGGCGTGGCCGCCAAGGATTGCGAACAAAAAAGTCAGGACTCCGGTCATGATGAGACGCCAGACCCCGCTTAGACTTTTGCGCAGGAAAAATCTTTTTAAAAATCCCGGGAATAGCCGGACGAGGAAGCGGGAGGCAACCTTCAGACCGTTGAGGGCAAACTGCCCGAGCCGGATCGCCCACTGCCAGAGAATAGCAATGGCTTTCGTGCCATAAAGGTAATCGATGAGAGCCAGACCGCCTCCCAGTATCAACAGCACGAACAGCACCACCAGAACCCGAATTGCGATAAGTTTGGAGAATACGATCCAGGTCATGGTCAAAAGATAGGCTAGAGTTTCAATTAAACAACACCAATTCCTGAACCGGCACTGGTTATCCGCATTCAATCCCCGGTTTTTTGTGGTTTCGTAAGATAACTACCGGGTAGAAAGCCGATCAATCTCCAATCAACGTGGCAAGTTAATGACGTCATTGGAGTCTATTATGATGGGCCCTTCGATGAGTCGTGGTGCCAGATCCGATCGAGGTTCGATTCGGGAACCACCGTCGGTGGCGTCACGACTGGAGTTTTTCCAGCCTCCCGGTCGCATGGAAAACCAATGCCGCCGTCGTCGAGGACTCGAATCCAGGCCAATTGGATAAATTGTGAGACGATCAGGTTCGAAGCGCATGCGCAGAAAATTCTTAAATTTAGTCTGTCGCTGAGCAGAGAATGTCCAGTCAATGTTCAGCTTTTTGACATAGTACGAGAACAATAAGTACAATCCGAATACAAACCCGGATCCTAGGCCACCCAACAGGAACATTTCCGGAGGATAGAGAAGCCGTTCCCAGAGATCCGTCGGCAGGAAGAAGAATATGCCGGCGTCACTGGCATATTTATCAAGGAGCGGGCGGAAGAATGTTCGGTTCGTATAAGTGAGAAAACAATAAAGAACCCACATTGTCAGGAGATGAACGGAAAAGTGCAGTGTGCCCGAAAACAGCCGACTTAATGTTCCTCTTGTCCCTTTGAGCTTAGACTGGGCAATGGCGAAAAAGACATACCAGATCGCGGAGAGGAAGATAAATGCCAGAGGGCTGGAGGCAATACCCAGAGCCAATAGATAGGTGCTGTTGACAATCAGCGTTGCTGCTCCCCAGAGTCCGCGGGTTGACAGCCGTCCGTGATCTTCAACGGTTTTCAGGTAAATGTCTATGACACTAATGGTCCATGTGCCGATTGGCTGTTCGGGTGAGACTTCTTCCGGCATAGCCATGGGGGCGGGTTCGACCCGCACGGTTGGAGAATCCTCCGGGACAAACTCCCGCGTCCGGCGTTTTTGCAGCTTGTCGATCTTCTCCCGGAGCTGTCGTTTGACCTCGGTTTCCACCTCTTTCTTGATCACCTGGGTCTGTTCCGTTTGCAAATTATATTCAACTCTCAATTCTGAAAACGTCCAGGTAAGCAGCCAATAGATCATGGCCATTCCCAGACAGAACGACACATTGCGGAATGGAAAGAAAATATTGCCCAGGGCCAGTGTGCGGCTGCGCGCTTTCGTTGGATAGGCCGCCGGCTTCGTAGTCTGGGTCGAGTGTCCGTCTGTCGCCGAGGGTTCGAGCTTGCGGTCGAGATCAAAATCCAGGGGTTCACCCAGCCAGTTGAATTTGATTTCTTTTTCGAGATGATAGGTGCCGTGGGTATAAGCGCCCCCACCGCCGGCCGTAATCAGGTTGAAGTTTCCAAGCTTGTCGGATTCGTTGTAACGGCAGTAAAGATGGCTGTCACCGGATAGTACGCCGCAGAGCTTCGCACCTTTTGAGATGGGCATATCGATCAGGCTGCGCAGGTTGTCGCGGGCATAACCCTCAGCCTCAGTACCGAAGTAAAGCCAGGACGGTTGCGCCGTGCACAGAATAAACTTGTCGTTTTCTCCCATCTCGCCGGCAATGGTACTGAAGTAATCAAGCTGGCCATCGTCGAGATATTTGCTGAGTTGAATATCAGCACCCCAGATCCACCAATTGTGGGGCAGGCGCAGGGCAAAATAACTGCGATGTTGGCGTGTGAACCAGTTGCCGATCTTTGGTGATTTGTGAGTGTGCCTTTGGGTTCTTGCCCGGCAGAACAGGTCGTCGAAGGCTTCCAGTCCATCGAACCAATCGTGATTTCCGGGAATTGCAAATATATCGTGGGGCGCGTTATTCGATGCGACTCCTTCATCAGGAAAGGCGAGACTGTAAGGTGACACCATCCGGGATTCATACTCTTCCTGGGATGGCCAAGGATAGACCTGATCACCGCCAAGGATGAGAATTTGTCCGCGGGGAAGTTTTTCGTGCTCTGCGAGATCTTGGACAGGGGCGATTCCCGAAACCCGGTTGTCGCCTCGGAGTTCAGGTGCAGCAAGCATATAAGCCACAGAATAGGTAGAGTCGAACCCGTCACCAAGATCGGCGGTAAAATCGGCCCAGAAGGGTTCGCTGGAATTGACCGCATCAGTATAATTATAGCGATCGACAAATTGTCGATATTCCTGCTCGTTGTCTTTTGTCGGGATGGGGTCCGAGAGATGCTGGATCATTCGTTGATCCGCATATTGCCCGAA
>JBPCWG010000439.1:0-8353 GCA_051009705.1 Methyloligellaceae bacterium
GATTTTGGATCTAGGTACGGGCAGCGGCTGTATTTTGTTAAGTCTACTTTCAGAACTTCCTGGAGCGACCGGGATTGGTTCTGATATATCTGATAGTGCTCTGGATATCGCACGATTTAACAGCAAAGAACTTGGGTTTGAAAATCGATCGGAATTTATCAGATCCAATTGGTTCAGCGATATTGCAGATAAGTTTAACGTTATCATTTCCAATCCGCCCTACATTTGTCGCGAAGACCTATTAGAATTGGAAGCAGATGTAAGAGATTTCGATCCTGAAATCGCTCTCGATGGTGGTTTGGATGGGCTCGATTCTTACAGAAGGTTTATACCCGAGGTTGGGAATCACATTCAAAATGGCGGGTGGTTGTTCCTGGAGATAGGGGCGGGACAACTAGAAGGCATTGAGCAATTATTGGAATTGAACGGATTTGTTACCGTATCGAAAATCTCAGATTTGGCGCAAATTTGGCGGTGTGTTGCTGCAAAGATGCGTTTTTGAATAGTTGTGGACGGAAAGAAAAAAAAGTACTTGGAAATCATTGAGTTTTTGGCTAACGTACCCACCTATAAGGTATCGGGGCAACAGAGTAGAAACGATCTAATGACGTTCTACGCCCATGATTATCGGGTGAAATACAGCTCCAAATTCTCTGCATTGTGACATTAGTTAACGAACAGTCTTCGTTGCATTTGAAATCTGTTCCGTATGAAGCGCAATTAGTATGCGGAAAATCGTCTAAAGCGAGGGTGTGGAATTGATTGATATCGTCATCGAAGTTTGATGTCGATGACGCAACAAAAATAAAAAAAATTGGGGGCTCGTAGCTGCGAACTCGAACATGATCAAATGAGTTGGTTTGAGGTTTGATACGCGGCAAGGGCAAAGCAATCTTCTAAAAGTAAAATGGAAGCCTATGAGGCAGAGTCAGCAAAATCGAAGAAGTCGTGGTCGTGGTCGTAAGAACCAGAACCCGCTGTCACGAAATTACGAATCGAACGGTCCCGATGTAAAAATCAGAGGGACTGCGGCTCACGTCGCTGAAAAATATACAGCGCTTGCTCGAGATGCCTTGTCTTCAGGTGATCCCATAACTGCGGAAAACTATTCCCAGCATGCCGAGCACTACAACCGAATCATTATGGCTGCCCAGTCGCAGTCACAAACGCAACCTTCTGTGCAACCTCCAGCGGAATCGTTAAACGGTGCAGGAGATCCCGCTAAAGAATCCACCGACTCGGCTCCCAAAAAAGAAGATGCAAAAGCTTCTTCAGAACCGGCTCCAAGACGCCGGCGGCGACGCCCGTCAGATAATGGGGCTGGACGGGGTAAACAACCGACGGAAAATGAAACGGCAAGCAAGAAAGATGAAGTAAAAATGGCCGGAGATGGAAAGCCGGAAAGCTCCGCCAGCTCTGACAAATCATCAGAAGAGATGCCGCCCGACGGAGCTGTTGCCTGATCAATCTGACGGCTGCCCCAAATACCCGACACGATTAGCTCAACTTATCAGTAGGTAAATTTTACACGATTACAGCTGTGTAAGCTTATCACCTGTGTTGAGTTGACCTTCCATCTTTACGGCGGCGTAAATCCCGAAGTCCGAGTGACCAAAAGAACGCATCAATTGCGAGGGAATGGACAGATCGCGCTGGGCCGTTTCCGGATCCACATTGGTCGCCTCACACCTTGTAGTCCGCTTCATTACCTCAAGCTCAACACGACCAATTTTGATGGCTTTGCCGATGAGATCGAATTCGGACCAGGGCGGTAATTTGTCAACATACAGGTTGGCGCGAAATCGCAGGGGATGGATTTTCTGATTGGTGATCCGCTCCAGCTCCCGAATTGACTGAAGATTGATGATATGCAGCCATTTGTCAGGAACATCGGAGAAATTGTGATTTTCGGCGCTCACAATTTTAGGAGCGCCACGCAATTCGGTTCTAAAAAATGCAGCTAAAAATTGCTCGATCAGATCTCTGCCGATCTTGGTTCTCAAATCACCTTTGGTGACCGCTTTTCCGCCAACCCTGATCTCCAGCGTATGATTTTGCTCATCGAATCTCGCATCTAGAAGGGCGACCCTTTCATTGCGCATGAGCATCAGAAAGTTAATCTTTGGCAAATATTGCGGACCTTCGGAATCGAAGCGCTGAGATCCATTTTCAATCGCGTAAATGCGATCAAACGGAATCATTTCATCCTTGAAAACATTGCAGGAATCCAAGGATTCACCGGTAAATCCTTTGACTGGAAATCGGTAAATGCTTTCTAAATATGGTGTGTGCATAAAGTTTTATTAGAAAAATTCGATTACAGATCTTTTGGGCGAATAATCGGATATTATATGTAATTTAGGCGAGATGCCATATCGGGTCTAGCTGGGAGCCAACTTTTTTGGTGAGAATTAAGGCACGTTTTTCAGGTCGCAAATGAGTGGATAGCGTGTGCTGATAGCGAGGACATTATGAATTTTGAAAAGTTTACCGAAAGATCACAGGGGTTTGTTCAATCTGCTCAATCACTTGCATTGAGAGAGGGGCACCAGCAATTCACACCAGAGCATTTGCTCAAGGTTCTTCTGGATGATGAAGAGGGACTGTCAGCCGGATTAATTTCCAAGGCCGGAGGTCGACCCGAAATCGCCATACAAGAAGCCGAAGAGGCTCTTGGGAAGCTTGCTAAAGTTTCGGGAGGAGGCGCCGGTCAGCTTTATTTAGCACCACCACTCGCGAAGGTATTTGATCAGGCTGTTAAAATATCGGAAAAGGCGGGAGACAGTTTTGTTACCGTCGAGCGCTTGTTACTGGCGTTGTCCATGGAGCCGGATGCCAAGTCGAGCAAAATTCTGAAAAACGCCGGTGTTACACCTAATGATTTGAATACGGCAATTAATGATGTCCGCAAGGGACGTACAGCCGATACCGCAACAGCAGAGCAAAACTATGATGCTCTGAAACGCTATGCCCAGGATCTGACAGAAGCCGCTGCTCAGGGTAAGCTTGATCCGGTAATCGGCCGCGATGAGGAAATCCGCAGAGCCGTCCAGGTGCTGTCACGACGCACAAAAAACAATCCGGTTCTGATTGGCGAACCCGGAGTTGGTAAAACCGCAATCGCTGAAGGATTGGCATTGCGTATCGTCAACGGCGATGTTCCAGAAAGTCTGAAAGACAAGAAACTCCTTGCTCTCGATCTGGGGGCATTGATCGCAGGCGCCAAATATCGAGGTGAATTTGAAGAGCGTCTGAAAGCCGTGCTACAGGAAGTTACATCAGCAGATGGCGGCATTGTTTTGTTTGTTGATGAAATGCATACAATTGTCGGTGCGGGCAAGGCCGATGGAGCAATGGACGCTTCAAATCTCCTGAAACCCGCTCTTGCCCGTGGAGAACTGCATTGCGTGGGGGCCACCACCCTCGATGAATATCGGAAACATGTTGAGAAAGATGCCGCACTGGCGCGACGTTTTCAGCCGGTCTACATTTCTGAACCGACTGTCGAGGATACGGTTTCAATTCTGCGGGGACTGAAAGAGAAGTATGAACTCCACCACGGGGTTCGCATCACGGACAATGCGCTCGTAAGTGCAGCTTCGCTTTCAAACCGATACATTACGGATCGATTTCTGCCGGATAAGGCGATTGATCTTGTTGATGAAGCGGCGAGCCGTGTCAGAATGCAGGTTGATTCAAAACCAGAAGAACTTGATGAACTCGACCGCAGAATCATCCAACTGAAAATAGAGCGCGAGGCTTTAAAAAAAGAACCGGACGAGGCATCCAAGGACCGGTTAGCCAAACTCGAAAAAGAACTCGTTGATTTGGAGGAGCAATCCACACTGCTCACCAATCGCTGGGAAGAGGAGAAAGGTAAACTCTCCAGCGCACAGAAGTTCAAAGAAGAACTTGAAGCCTTGCGACTTGAACTCGAACAGGCGCAGCGTCAGGGAAATCTCGAGCGTGCCAGCGAATTGACCTATGGAGTCATTCCCGAACTCGAAAGTAAAATTGCTGAAAAAGAAGCGAATGGCGATGCTTCCCATAACTCTATGGTCGAGGAAGAAGTTAAATCCAACCATATTGCGCAAGTTGTTTCGCGGTGGACCGGAATTCCAGTAGACAAGATGCTGGAGGGTGAGAAAGACAAATTGTTGCGCATGGAGGAGGCTCTGTCATCGCGCGTAGTGGGGCAGGAAGAAGCCGTAGAGGCGGTTTCGACGGCTGTACGGCGCTCGCGTGCCGGGTTGCAGGATCCGAGCCGTCCCATCGGGTCATTCATATTTCTAGGACCCACAGGCGTTGGCAAAACAGAATTAACCAAAGCTCTCGCAAACTTCCTTTTTGATGACGAGCAAGCCATGGTCCGCATTGATATGTCGGAATTCATGGAAAAGCACTCGGTCGCACGATTGATCGGTGCCCCTCCCGGCTATGTCGGTTATGACGAAGGCGGCATGCTGACGGAAGCCATTCGCCGTCGGCCATATCAGGTTGTCTTGTTCGATGAAATAGAAAAGGCCCATCCGGATGTGTTCAATGTCCTTCTTCAGGTTCTTGACGATGGTCGGCTGACCGATGGTCAGGGACGAACAGTTGATTTCCGAAATACACTGATCATCATGACTTCTAATCTGGGTTCAGAGCATCTTATCAAGCGTGATGAACTAGAAGATGAAGAACTGGCTAAAGCCAAAGTTATGGAAGTCGTACGTTCTTCATTCCGGCCGGAGTTTGTGAATCGGATTGACGAAATCATCATATTCCATCGCCTGAAGCCGGAACAGATGTCGGCTATCGTGGAGATTCAGTTGAAATTATTGAAGCAATTGCTCCGGGATCGCAAAATCGAGATCGAATTCGATGCCCTGGCCCTGGATTGGCTTGCACACAATGGATATGACCCGGCCTATGGAGCCCGTCCGCTCAAAAGGACAATCCAGAAAAATGTTCAGGATCAGCTTGCGGAACTTCTCTTGTCCGGAGAAATCAAGGATGGCGACACCGTTCAAATCTCCGCTGACGAGAACGGTATCATCATAAATGGCCAGGCGGCGAGCAGAGCTGCGTAGTTAGGGTCTATCCGATTTCGGATGAAAAGAGATGCTGATAAAGGCATCTCTTTTTTCATATGACCTGTCCGCAATCGCATTGGACAAAGAGATCATGCGCCACTAAATTGGGGGTATCGACGTCCTGAAAAACAAATCAAAAAAATACCCATGAAACTCTCCTACTTTATCCAACCCGTGCATCCTCATGACCGAAACTACCAGCAAGTTCTGCAGGAGGATATTGAATCCGTAATATTGGCTGACAAGCTGGGTTATGAAGAAGCTTTTGTGGGGGAACATTTCACAGATATTGCTGAGCCAATCACCTCGTGCCTGATGTTCATTGCGCGACTCGCCGGAGAAACCAAAAACATAAAACTCGGATCAGGAGTGACAAACCTCCCGGTTTATCATCCTGCAATGATCGCGGGTCATGTCGCCATGATCGATCAACTGTTGGATGGACGGTTTATCTGGGGGATTGGTCCGGGTGGGTTGCCGTCGGACATAGAAATCTTTGGTAATACCGAAATAGACCGGAACCTTAAAATGGTTGAAGTCTTTGAGCAGGTGTTAAAGCTGTGGTGGGGAGAGGCGCCTTATAATGTTCAGGGGGAGTTTAATTCCTTCAGTACTGAAAAAACTCTTAAAGCGGATATTGGACAAGGTATAGCCCCCAGGCCCCTTTTCAAGCCCCATCCGCCGATCGTTGTTACTGCTCTTGCTCCCTATTCCCGAGGAATTACACTTGCAGCAGAGCGCGACTGGCATCCTATCTCTTGTCAGTATGTACAAGCTCACTGGATCGCGACGCATCTGCCGAAATATCTGGACGGATTGCGGAATGCCGGCAAGCCGGAAGATCCTAGGGGCTGGCGTGTTGCGAAGTGCATATTTGTGACCAAAGACGATGCCACGGCAGAAGCCTATGCCAAAACGGAAGATGGTCCCTTCGGGCACTATTTTGCAAACCTGATGCGCAAACTGGAAACCGGAGGACGGTTAGGATTGTTTGGTACGTATCCGGATCAACCCGAGGAAGAAATCACATTGCGTGAATCTCTGGATACGCAGGTGATCGCAGGAAGTGTGAACAGTGTTGTAGATCAGATCCTCGAGCTTAGGGAACAGGTAGGCGAGTTTGGAACGCTTGTTTACACAGGGCTCGACTGGCGTGACGAGGAACTATCTAGGCAGTCAATGACACTGATGGCGGAAGAAGTGATGCCCCTTATCAATGACAGTCTCAAGGCCAGCGAGAGCGAGCTGGCTGCGAAGTTTGGAAGTTGATCTGTTTACTTTTATTATAAAACCTGGGTCGATCGACGGACCCGAATTCTTGGCCAAATTACTCCGAACCTATTCAGAGAATTCCGCAACCCGTGTCTTAACCGGAGATCGGCGCATCAGATCATCGATACGTTTTCGTTCCTTGTGGAATTCCGCCAGAAGTCGACCTTCCAGGACGCGTCCCCTGGGTACTTCAATCTTCATTGGATTAACGTGACGTGCATTAACTAGGACTTCGTAGTGTAGATGGTTGCCAGTTGAAGCACCTGTAGATCCGACATAGCCGATAACTTGTCCTTGTCGAATTTTTACGCCAGGCTGAATGCCTTTGGCAAATTTCCACATGTGTCCGTACGCAGTCTTGTAACCATTGGCATGGCGAATACGAATGTAATTTCCGAAGCCTCTGCGTCTTTTTGCGGTTTCAATAGTTCCATTTCCGGCGGCCAGTATCGGGGTTCCTCGTTTTGCTGCCCAGTCAACGCCGCGATGAAGTTTGCGCACTTTGCTGATAGGGTGATAGCGCATTCCAAATCCGGACGTAAAGCGTGCACCACGGACCGGTTTACGCATCAGGAATTTCTTTGAACTCGAACCTTTGTTGTCAAAGTAATCGACGACGCCATCAGGTGTGCGGAATCGATAAAAACTTCGGGTTTCTCCCTGTACATTCATTGACGTATAGAGAAGCTCTCCCAAGGTTCCGTCCTGATCGCTTTCTTCTTTTTTCAGGTCGTAAAAGACTTCAAGCTGGTCTCCAATTTGCGAGCGCTTCTTGAAATCGACATCATAGGCAAAAATTCGCAAAATTCTCGTAATCTGATCCTGAGCAATGCTTTGCGCGATACCCGCATGAAAAATACTATTATAAATTGTTGACTGATGAGGGGTCTCGACTTTGTTCAGCAATTCCGTAGTGATTGTAAGGCGCGTGGGTTTGTCACTGACAACGTATTCGCCGGATTCATTTCTCGATATCGTCCAAAGGTGCTTGTCCTTGCTGAAAACACTCATTGCAACGGGGTCTTGAAGATCGGCATCTGAAGGTGAAGGACTGAGTGCGAATCTTAACTCCTGACCTCTTTTCAACCCATCGAGTTTCGTGTTGAAAGCGACTGTCGTTGAGATGGCTTTTGCCTGTTGGGGTTCGGCCTTGATCGACTTCATGACCTTCTGAAGTGTGTCGCCGCGTTTGACTTTGACAACTTTGACTTCGTGCTGATCGAGAATATCAAGGGGATCGGCTGTTTTATAGATAATCGTCGTCTTCGGTGGTGTTTCTTCGCGCTTGGTTTCGGTCTCTGTTTCAGGCAGAACCTCGCCTTCATCAAAGACAGCTGGTCTTACGGAGGCTAAAACATTTCCGTCATCTGCTTCTGAGATGAGTTGCGAAATTTCGCTGATACCTAATTCCTGACCGTCCTCGTTGGGAATAATTCCACCAAGTAGCTCCAAGACATTGACCGTTACGTCGCGTGTAACCCCCGGTTTAAGTTCTGATGAAACATCAAGAGGAGCCGTGTTGGCGTAGAGCTTAAATGGATTGAAGGGGGGAATCTTTTCTTTGTTCTCGGACTGCACTGTCGACAGGCGGGCAACAATTCTCGCATAGGGTTGAATGTTGATGAACTCCCGCTCTCCGCGCTTCTGCACTACCGTATCGTGGATGATATGACGGGTAGAGAGACCCTTGGAAGTTCCTTGAATCAAATCTGTTTTACGCGCCGCAACTCTCAGTACACCATTGGATACTTTTGCCGGCTCAAACGGTTCCATTGCCGCAATGCCGGCACGCTTGATCGAGGTGACAACGCCGCTGCCGTCATCAAGGTTCATCGACGTGTACATGACCGAACCGATGGCGCACAATCCGACAACACCAGCAATACATGTACTGACAATCCATTTGAACCGCATGCCGTGATGAGGGCTGCCGGTTTCCGAGAGGAACAATTCCGGTTTGATGTGTCCGGCGCCGGACAAATGCACTTGCGGCAGCTTGTTAG
>JBPCWG010000440.1:0-6507 GCA_051009705.1 Methyloligellaceae bacterium
AACTACCTAAGGAGGAAGGATACCATGACATATTCGGAGTCGATTGAAAAAATTTCAGAATATCGTCTGCAAATAAGTGAGCTACGAAAAAAAATGCGGGAGTTGCAGACCAGTGTTGAGCCAGAAATTATTCAGGATTACGAATTCGCCACCACGGACGGTCCGGTCAAGCTTTCCCAACTCTTTGGAGACAAAGACACACTATTTGTCGTTCACAATATGGGAGCCAGTTGCCCGTATTGTACGTTGTGGGCCGATGGTTTCAACGGCATTATTGATCATCTTGAAAACCGGGCGGCATTTGTGATTTCTTCACCCGATGAACCCTCGCAGCAAAAAGATTTTGCAGACAAGCGGAACTGGCGGTTCAGATTCGTTTCCCACGGAAGTTCATCTTTTACGGAAGATATGGGCTACAAGGCTGAAACACATTGGATGCCCGGCGTTTCCGTCTTCAAAAAATCCGATGGCAAGATTATCCGGGTATCCGATACAAGTTTTGGACCCGGTGACGACTTTTGCAGTGCCTGGCATTTGTTCGATCTTATCCCCGAAGGAACCGATGGCTGGCAGCCCCAGTACAAATATTCATGAGTTACAAATCATGAAACGATGTTCCTTTGCCCTGATACACTTCGTCCAGTTCTGTTTTCCGGGCATATCGAAATTCGGGAAATAATATTGATCCGGCCACGGAGCCGCGGAAGTTTCTGGAGACGAACGGTCCAATATCGATGGGATCCCCCTGGAAAACAACTGGCCCACCAGGGGCACAGAGCCGGGAAATTGGACCGTTCAGAAATCATTAACCGGCCTAACAATTAGACCATTGCCATCATAAATCTGCCCTAATATTTTGGCTGATTAGAAGAGGAGCTGCACAACATTGAGTAAATGCGTATGTTGTGCCAGAGATGTCGATTTCCGAAGTACAATTGTATCTGCCCGTCCGCTTATCCGTTAAACGGCGGTTCCGGGAAACTTGCACAAAGTATAGGCACGCGCTCCCGTCTGGGGCGGTCGCTGAACTGGCTTTTCGTCGTTTTGGTGCTCGCAAGTCTGCTCAGCCTGTCTTATTCCTTCAATCTGCTTGCCGCAGTCGGTGAAATCGTCGGACTTTAGAAAGCCGATGAACCTGGAATAATAGTTGCTTGACCCGGCCCTTCTTTCGCAAAAATTTTTTATTTCTCCGCTCATACTAATCAGAGTAAAAGAGGAACCCATGGATTCCCTCTGCCATAGTCTGGTGAGAGGGGATTGTGTCTGGCTTCTTATGAGTGAATGGATCGAGGAACAACTCTTGGAACGAAATCGCAATGCAAAAATTGTCGCGACACTTGGACCTTCAAGTTCCGATTTAGATGTCATTCGTCAGCTTGTTGATGCCGGCGCTGATGTTTTCAGGTTCAATTTCTCCCACGGTTCCCATGAGGATCACAAGCGGCGCTATGATCATGTACGTCAAATCGAGAATGAGATTGGCGAACCTATTTGTATTCTTCAGGATCTCCAGGGTCCAAAAGTGCGTCTCGGGCAAGTCGCAGTCGGGTCATCAGAATTGGTTGCCGAACAATCCGTCGTTTTTGTTTTGAGTGACAAGTCGGATAGCACGGACGAGATTCCTTTTCCGCATAAAGAAGTTTTTGAAGCTATTCTGCCAAACCACAAAATGCTCATTGATGACGGCAAGATCCGGTTGACGGTAACCGGTGTCAGTGATGACCGGATCGAGGCTAGAGTCGATGTCGGAGGACAAATAAGCGATCGCAAGGGCGTTAACCTGCCCAACACCTTGCTCAACCTGGTTCCTATCACGGAAAAAGATCAGCAAGATCTCGAATACGGACTGGAGCTCGGTGTGGATTACGTGGCCTTGTCCTTTGTACAGCAACCATCGGATATTCTCGAAGCCAGGTCTCTGATCGGAAACAAGGCCTTGATCATGGCGAAAATCGAGAAACCTTCCGCCTTTGACCGCATCACCGATATTATTTCCCTGAGTGATGCGATTATGGTCGCACGCGGGGATCTCGGGGTGGAGATTCCGCCGGAAGATGTTCCGGGCAAGCAAAAGGAATTGATTCATGCCTGTCGCGTCGCCGGCAAACCGGTGGTGATTGCGACACAAATGCTCGACTCCATGGTGAATACCGCAACGCCGACCCGGGCCGAAGCTTCTGATGTCGCGACGGCGATATATGATGGTGCCGATGCGGTGATGCTGTCTGCCGAGTCTGCATCCGGAGCTTATCCCGTCGAAGCTGTAAAAATGATGGACCGGATCATAGCCAAGACGGAAGCCCATTCGGCCTACGATGCGCTCATACATTCCACAGAGCTCGGGATCGATTCAACGGCTCAACATGCAATATCAGCCGCCGCTGCAAATGTTGCCAGTTCGGTCGGGGCTACCGCAATTCTGGCCTTCACCCAAAGTGGGACCACGGCCTACAGGATTTCCAGGGAACGTCCTCAGATTTCGACGATCGGACTGACCCCCAACCTGGCGGTGGCGAGACAGCTGGCTTTACTTTGGGGAACACGGCCCCTGCAGACATCACCAATTCAAACCTATGATGAAATGGTGGAAATGGCACGGCAGAAATGCCTGGAAAAAGGTCTCGTCAAAGAACATGACCAGGTCATTATTGTCGCCGGCATCCCCTTTGGCGAGCGTGGATCCACGAACAATCTAAGGATATTGTCCGTATAGATCTTGTTGAATATGTCAAATTTGCCATATTTTTGAGTTAGCGATCTGTATAAAACAATCCAAGTTGATCCCGTGAGAAAGAAAGAGGCCGGGAATGTTCCTGAAGTCTTGTGTCAGATTTTCCGTGATTGGCAGTTTGGGTCTCGTTGTCGGCCTGAATGTCGCGTTGTCGTCTCTCGCCCAGGCGGAGCAGATCGATATCCGTGACAACAGGATTTCCGCGAAATATTTGATACATCTCTCCGGCATTCCCATTGGCAAATTTTTCTTCAAATCAAATTTTCAGGACCGTGATTACAAGCTTACCGGCACAGTCAAATTGTCGGCGGCCCTGAAAATAATTCTGAAATGGAAGGGAAGTACCAGTGCCACGGGAACGCTCACGAGCCGCGGTCCCGATCCTGAAAGTTTTTCCTATGAATTTCGCGCTCGCAAAAAGGTCCGCAAAGTTGATCTGAAGTTTGAGCCAGGAACGGAACAGAAATTTTCTGTGACACCGCCATTGAAGACACGCAAAAGAGTTCCGGTAAGCGCCGATCAGGTCGCGGGAGCCCTTGATCCCCTGTCCGGACTGATACTCCTGTCGGCCCGGCGCGGCAATTTTCCGAACCGCAAAGTCTGCGATCAGAATCTCCCCATTTTTGACGGCAAGGAACGCTACGATTTGAAGCTGAGCTACAAGAAATCAGCCAGAATTGAACTCGTGGGCAAGAAGACGCGTTTCGATGGCCGGGCCTATGTATGCAGCGTCGAATATGTCGCCATCTCCGGTCACAAACGAAAAGATGAAATGGTCAAGCAACTGAACCAGGAAAAAGGTATCGAGTTGTGGCTTGTTCCCGAACCAAAATCGGAAATGTATATTCCCGCTTTGATCCGTATTCCCACACCTTATGGTGTTGCCACAGTCAAGACGCAGATCTTCCGGGTCGACACGCCCGGCCAGTCCCGGGTCTCATTTCTGCGCTGATATCTTTCGGTGCAACTCCGTCGAAAATCATGCGATAGAGAGATTCACAAGCGCTTTTTGTGCTGCCTGGTATCCGAGTTCGATGGCCTGATCGAAATTCTTCCAGTCATAAATTTCGATGCCGAGCATGTCGGGAGTGATCACCAGATCAGCTTGGTTGATCTGGGACTTGTCCAGTCTTTCGCCGGTAATCGTCGCAGCCCGCATGAGGAGTCGCGCGATTAGGGGTTTGGAGATTTGCTGGCGAAAAGACAGGGCATTGTAAGCATTGACGTCGTCGGGATGGATGGTTCGGTTTCGCGCGACATCAACAGCGATAATCGGACCATGGCAACGATTGGCCATGACATCAATGGGCATGTTTGTGATCGCTGCCCCATCTACAAGAACACCTTCCGGGTGAACAAAAGGCGGAAGCACCCCCGGTAAGGCCACCGATGCCCGCAAGGCTTCACGTATCAGGCCCTTTTCGGCCACGTGCAGTCGCCCGGTCGTCAGATTGGTCGAGACACAGTAAAATGGAAGCCACAGATCCCTGATATCCAGATCTTCAAAATTTTCGTGGAGCAGATTGTCGACCCGGGATCCTTTGAACAGGCTCTTGAAAGGAACCTGATAATCATTCAGCGGTGTTTTTGACACGAACGCCGCTTTGATACGATCCGTTAATTCTTCGATCGACCATCCGTTCGCCCATCCGGCAGCGATTATGGCTCCCATGCTCGTGCCACCGATGAAGTCGATGGGGATTTCATTCTCTGTCAGGGCCTGGAGAACCCCGAGGTGCGCATATGCGCGGGCACCACCGCCTGACAGAACCAGACCTATACCTCTTCTGGAGACGAGGCGGCAGAATCTTCTCCAGTCACCTGGATTATTCTTTCGCAGGTGAAAAATGCGGTTGGTCGGAAAATGCCGGGCCCAGGCTCCTGCGGCCCCCTTCTTTCTCTCCGGCGATTTGTGGACAAGGAATACGTCCAGCAAATTGTGACTGCTACGCAGTCGCAGGCTCTCAGCCGGAAGTGGCACCGGTTCCCGGGCGTCGATATCGGCAATGACCACGATCCTGTCGGAATGATGCATGCATTTCTCGACCCAATCCGCGCCCGATCCCTGACCATTGAAGAGAACGATATCATGACTGGACTCAATTTCGCTCATTGAGGATGAGAAATCGGGATAATTCTGTTCGTCCACTACGATGAGATTCAATTGCCGGTTTGCGGCATCTTCTGAAACGGCTGCCGCAAATTCTGAGATATCAATGTCTTTTGTGCCCGCCACCAGGCTGACTGTTTTTGCGTCGATTGTCGGCGACTTCTGCAGTGAGGTGCGCTGCAGTCGTTCCACCAGAAGCAGGGACAGGTTGCGCATCAAGTGCGGATCCTGCACCAGCAATTCTTCAAACTGGGCACTTGTCAGGGACAAAAGTTCGCATGACCGAATCGCCCGGACCGTGGCTGATCGGGGTTGTCCGGACAGAAGGGCCATTTCGCCAATGGTTTCCCCGGCATGTAAAACACCAATTAAAGATGGCTCGTCGGAGGGAGAACGGACATAAACGCCAGTGGAACCGGAACAAATGAAATATATGTGCTCAGCGCTCTCGCCTTGACGGAACAGGGTTTCCCCGGCCGCCAGATTAAGGATCGCCGCCTCCGCCTCGATATAGGCTCTGCCCGCGGTGCTAATGTTCAGAAATAAATTTGTCCGTTCCATACGCGAGTTTGACTCAATCACGTCCCAAATCTTCTATACCCGAAAAAATATCATACTCGTTCGCTTAGTCACGGAAAAGCGGGCTCGTGAATGATTGATGACGAATTGATAAGGTCGGGACACAGGTATGGGACAATTTGCGTTTGCCCGAAATCAGAAAAGTCCCATCGGGGAAATAGTTTCAAGCCGGGACTGCAGGATTATTTGGTGCCGATGAACACGGCTTGCACGAAGGACCGGTACAGCAAAACCTGGGTTGGCAGAATCTCCTTTTCCCGAACAACTTTGGAAAGAATTATACCGCCGTCGACAAGGGCTGAAACCATATCCGCCATGCCGTCGAGATCCACGTCGATCTTGGGAGGATAGCGCTGGGCGATGAGGTCCAGGCGCTCACGGAATCGGCGCCGCCACCGCAGAACGCCGTTGGCATTCAGTTCTCGCACTTCGTCGTCAAAAAGCCGGTCCTGGTAGCAATAGGAGGCAACAAGGCAGCCGGGATGCATCGCCGGGAGGTCGGACATCATTTCGGCAAACATTTTGAGGCCGATCAGAAATCCGTGCAGCGGATCTTCGTGGAGTTCATCGGCCCTGTTGAACAGATCGTTGAGCAGATCTTCCTCACGCTCGAGATAACGTTGCAGGAGCGATTTCGCCAGGGAATTTTTGTCTCGAAAATGATAAAAAAAGCCACTCTTTGTCAATCCGGCCGTGGCGATCAGTTCATCAATGGACGTTGCTGCGAATCCCTTTTCAAGAACGGCAGCTTCTGCAACGTCCAATAATTTTTCTTTCGTTTCAGCACCCTTGCGAGTCTTGACTTCCTGCATTGTGAAGCTTCCCGTGCAATTTCACCGCTAACCATAGCATATTGTTCGGGAAATCTGAATGTGTCCGCGGACAGGTTCGAACGGGGCGTCTTGTGATTTTGATTTCAGACAGAGAAACTCGACCACTTGTGTCGCTAAGCTAGGATCGGGGTCGGTTGCAGGGGACCGGCATACAATTGGGCAGCGCTCAAAGCGCCGCCAGTACCGGTCGTACTGGCAATTTCAGATCGTTGGATTGTGGTGTTGGAGACGGCTCAAAACTCCGTCGATCACGA
>JBPCWG010000441.1:0-7448 GCA_051009705.1 Methyloligellaceae bacterium
GACCAGGAAGGCCCGGACCCGGTGCTCGGCAAGTCTTTCCAGATCCGCGCGGGTGAATATCCCGCTTTCCGATACAATCATACGATCGTCAGGGATCTGCCCGGCCAGATCGACCGTTGTTTCAAGAAGGGTCTCAAAAGTCTTCAGGTTTCGGTTATTAATGCCGATAAGAGGCGAGGGTAATTTCAGTCCCCGCTCAAGTTCCTCTTGATCGTGCACCTCGACAAGGACGTCCATGCCCAGTTCCTGGGCCAGATCGTTCAGCTGCTGCGCCAACGCATCCGGCAATATTGCCATAATCAACAATATACAATCGGCGCCCCAGGCGCGGGACTCATAAATTTGATAGGGGTCAATCATGAAATCCTTGCGCAGCACAGGTAGGGAAACGGCCTGCCTCGCCTGTTTCAGAAATTCCGGTGAACCCTGGAAAGACGGGGTATCTGTCAATACAGATAAACAGCTCGCACCGCCCGCAGAATAGTTTTCGGCAAGAATTTCGGGATTGAAGTCTTCACGGATCAACCCCTTTGACGGGCTCGCTTTCTTGATTTCGGCAATCAGAGCAAATCTGCCCGCTGAGGCCGTCGCTCGCAATTGCGCAATAAAACCTCTCGGCGCATCTGCGGAAAGGGCGCGTTTTGCGATTTCGGTTTCTGAAACGGCGGCCTTGGCCGCCGCAACCTCATCACGTTTATAGTCAACGATTTTCGCCAGGACATCGGTCATTGGCTTCAGCCACTATTGGTAATTTCAATTAGGTTTTGCAGGGCTTCCCTGGCGCTCCCGCTGTCAATACTCTCCCGAGCGATCGTCATACCCTCCATCAGATCACCAGCCTTATCGGCAACGACAAAAGCGGCCGCGCTGTTGAAAAGGACGATATCCCGGAAAGGGCCGGGTTCACCGGCAAGCACATCCTGAATGGCCCTGGCGTTGCTTTCGGGCTCGCCGCCCTTCAACTGTTCCGGCCTGGCGGTTTCCAATCCCACATCTTCAGGGGATATTTCAAATGTCCGGACCTGCTTGTCAGCGAGTTCCGAGACTTTCGTGGCGCCGGTTGTCGTAATTTCATCGAGACCGTCGGATCCATGAACGACCCAGACTTTTTCATTGCCAAGTTCGTTAAAAACATGGGCCATGGGTTCAACCCACTGTTCTGAAAAAACGCCGACCAGCAGCCGCCGAGCTCCCGCGGGATTGGAGAGGGGGCCGAGAAGATTGAATATGGTCCGTGTTCCGAGTTCAACCCGCGCTGGCATCACGTGACGCATGGCTGCATGGTGGGCGGGGGCAAACATAAAGCCGACACCGGCCTCATGAACGCATTTGGAAATTACGTCCGGACTCACGTCGAGCTTGACACCCAGGGCAGTCAGGACATCTCCCGAACCAGATTTTGAAGAGAGCGCACGATTACCGTGCTTGGCAATCTTGACACCACCCCCGGCGGTTACGAAAGTCGCACAGGTCGAAATATTGTAGGTGCCGGTATTGTCACCGCCGGTGCCGACAATATCGATGGCATCTTCCGGAATGGGAACCGACGTCGCTTTGCTGCGCATGGTTTTGGCGGCGCCGGAAATTTCACTGACCGTTTCTCCACGAACCCGTAATCCCATGAGGAAGGCACCGATCTGGGACGGTGTCGCTTCGCCGGACATGATAATATTGAACGCATCGGCAGATTCTTCGACTGTCAGGGCAGTACCATCGGCGACTTTTGCAATATGTGCTTTTAATTTATCCATCTTCTGTCTGTATCTAGAAATTGACTGGTCAGGCCAGCGCTGGGATTTTCTTTCTGGTCGCCGGCTTTTTGCGGCGGCGCCTGACCCCTGCCAGATCAAGGAAATTCTCAAGAATTGCGTGCCCGTGTTCGGATGTAATGCTTTCGGGATGAAACTGAACCCCGTGTATGGGATCGGTTTTGTGTTGCAGTCCCATTATTACGCCATCCGTGGTTTCCGCCGTGACAACGAGTTTCTTCGGCAGGCTCTTTCGCTCAACGATTAGTGAGTGATACCGCGTTGCCTCAAAAGACTTGGGTAATCCCTTGAAAACGCCTTTGGGTTTGCAGCGGATCGTGGACATTTTTCCATGCATGAGTTGTGGAGCACGGACAATCGATCCCCCATAAGCCTGACCAATGGTTTGAAATCCGAGACAGACCCCAAATATAGGTATATCCGGTCCCGCACGCTCGACCAGGTCAAGACAAATACCGGCGCGATCAGGGTCGCACGGACCAGGTGAAATCACAATGGCTTTTGGCTTTTTCTTAAGGGCCTCATCGACTGTAATCTTGTCGTTTCGATAAACCTGGCAAAGCGCTCCCAATTCACCGAAATAGTGAACGAGATTATAGGTAAAACTATCGTAGTTATCGATCAGAATTATCATGGCTTCGCAGCTATAGGTCTTAACCGTCGTTTCGACGCTGACCCTAAACTGACTGGACGGGCAAATCCAGAAAAAAGGCCAGAAATCAAATCTGTTAACTAATCCAAAAACTTCTGTGGCAGGTCTTTGGGCGTCATGTAGTTCACCAGTACACCCTTACCCGGGGAAACATCCTCAAGCTCAGAAATATCAAAATCGTAAACAATGAATGCGGCCGTTGGAAATTTTGCCGAAATTCTTTCTTTCACATCTTTCGAAAGCCTGGGTGCCATCCCCAATGCCAATGCCTGAAAACCCGGATTATGTCCGATCAGCATGATATGGTCGGTCAATTCAAACTGGGTACGAATCATATTGAGAATTTTGCTGGGATCGGCCAGGTAAAGCTGTTCCATATAGGTGATGTGAGGCGGGTTACCGAGGTCGCCAAAGGCGAGATCACAGGTTTGTCGGGCACGTTTTGCATCGGAGCAATATACGCGATCCGGAAGCAATTCCGTGGCTGCCATATAGCGACCCATTCGTCGCGCAGCATGGATTCCCCGTGCCGCCAGGGGCCGATCGAAATCTGATTTGGCTTTAATGTCCCAACTGGATTTTGCGTGTCGAAACAATGAAATTCTAATCACTGCCGCTCCCTGCTCCGGGATGCATAGCGGACGGCTTCTTCTGCTGCTCGAAACAGCGCCTTTGCTTTGTTCTCGCATTCCGCTAGTTCATTTTCCGGGATGGAATCCGCGACAATCCCGGCACCGGCCTGGACATGCATCATACCGTCTTTGACCAGGGATGTGCGAAGGACAATGCACGTATCCATATCGCCATCGGCGGAAAAGTAACCGACGCAGCCCGCATACAGGCCGCGCTTTTCAAGCTCGAACTCGTCGATGATCTCCATGGCGCGTACCTTCGGCGCTCCGGAAACTGTACCTGCGGGAAATCCACCCATCAGCGCATCGATCGAATCAAATTTGGGATCCAGCTCACCGATAACATTGGAAACAATATGCATGACATGGCTGTAGTATTCGGTAAAGAAACTGTCCGTGACCTGGACTGTCCCAATCTTGGCAACGCGGCCGACATCATTGCGTCCGAGGTCCAGGAGCATAAGATGCTCGGCCCGTTCCTTTTCATCTTCCAGTAGTTCCCTGGAAAGGGCGGCATCCTCTTCTTTTGTAGCACCCCGGGGACGTGTTCCGGCAATCGGTCGGATGGTAACTTCGCCGTCCCTGGCCCTAACCAGAATTTCGGGACTCGATCCGACGATCGCATAGTCATCAAAATTCAGATAATACAGGAAGGGGGAGGGGTTTGTCCGCCTGAGCGCCCGGTAGAGCGAGAACGGCGGCAGATGAAACGGGGTCGAAAAGCGTTGACTCAGAACGACCTGAAATATGTCGCCGGCCTTTATGTATTCCTTCGCTTTGCGCACCATTTTTTTGTAACGCGCCGCGGTCGTGTTGGATTTCGGAGAAGAGATGACCATTTTGCTGGCATCGATCTCCGGAGTGTGGGCCAGAGGGGCTTCGAGTTGGGTGATGACATCTTCAATTCTGTCCCAGGCGCGACTGTAGGCGGATTTTGCGGACAGCCTTTTTGTCGGTCGGACCGGTGTGACAATTGTGATCTCATCCTTGACCGAGTCAAATATGACGATAATCGTCGGCCGCGTCATGACACTATCGGGAATGTTGATAGGATCGGGAAGGGCGGTAGGCAGGTCTTCAATGAGGCGCACAGTGTCATAACCCATGAAACCGAAAACACCGGCCGCCATGGGCGGCAAATAATCAGGAAGGTCGATGCGGGATTCTTCAAGCAGCGACCGCAGGGACACCAGAGTTTCCGCTTTTTCAGGTTTGAAGGCTTCCGCATCCAGATGCGGTTTGCGATTGATTTCGGCTTCGCTGCCGATTGCGCGCCAGACAATATCCGGAGCATATCCAATCATGGAATAGCGTCCGCGTGTGGCGCCGCCTTCCACGGACTCCAGGAGAAAGCTGTAGCTTTTGTTATGGGCAATTTTCAAAAATGCGGAGACCGGTGTTTCAAGATCGGCTACCAGCCGTGACGAGACGACCTGGGCCACACCTCTATTGTAGTTCTGAGCAAAAACGTCGGCGTTCGGTTCGATGGCACCGCTCATCTGCTGGGTGAGGAGAGTCATAAAACAATTGTCTCCCGGACCTCAAAAAAACGGCACTCAGTTATAATTTTATCGGCTGTGCTGATATTGTCCACCGACAAGGGCATCAAATGTCGTCCTGTTAATCGAGACTCCCAAATCATTTCTCAGGCCCGATATATACTGAGACAGAAAATCACTGGAAAATTGCTGTACCAGTTGTTGCTTGGCTTGCTCCTGATCTTTGGCCGCGGGTCTTTCCGGTGACTGGATTTCGTGAACCTGAAAAACGACACGCGCCTTTTCATTGGACAATGCCGCCGATCCGACAGCATTTTCTCCCAGCGCAAAGGCCTGCAGCACAGCGCCTCGCGGTAAATCAGAATTATCCTCGTTGCGCTTAAGTGGCTCGGACGTTTTGACTTCCGTTGTATATTCCTTGGCAAGATCAGCGAAAGTTTCTCCCTTGTTCGCCCTGTCGACGACGGACCGGGCCAGTTTGAGAAGGGCCTTGCGTTCCTCGTCTTCTTTCCACGCTTTGGCAACATCATCCTTAACCGTTTCAAAGGGTTTCAATGCTTCCGGCATAATATCAAGAACCTTGAACCATAAAAGGCCGCCTCCGGAAACTTCGAGAGGATCATTTTCGAGATCGACATCAGATCGGAAAGCACTGCTCATTAGTCCGGGAGCCACCGGCAGATCCGTAATTTTCTGTCCACTACGATCATTACCGCTGACATCGACGGCTTCGAAAACATTATGAGTTATATTGAGCTTGTCGGCGGTTTCCCTGAGCGTTGCACCTGAAGCCAGTGTGTCCTCGACATTGTCCTGAATATCAAGAAGTTCGTTCTCCGCTTTCTCCCTCGCCAGTGTATTTTTTAGCTCATCCTTAACGTCATCAAAAGTCTTGACGACCTCCGGTTCGACTTTTGTCACCCGCAGAATAACCGTATTCAGGGATCCGGCAACAGGTTCGGAAAACTTTCCTTCCTCAACCTGGAAGGCGGCTTCGGCTATCTTTTCGTCCGCAAGAGAAGCTTTTGTGACTGTTCCGAGATCGATATCGCTTTCCGAAAATCCGAGCTCCTTGGCGAGCTCAAGAAAATCGGTGCCGGCTTTCAGTTTTTCAAAACCCTGATTGGCAGCATCAATGTCTTTGAAGGAAATCTGTTGAATCGTTCGCTCTTCAGCCTTGCCGAACGTGTTTTTTCTGTCGTCAAACGCATCCGTCAATTCTTTGTCGGTGATTTCGATACTTTCAGCCAAATCCTCCGGTCGCAGAACCAGGACAGAGAGTTTCCTGTATTCCGGTGCCGTGAACGTTCGCTTATTGGCGTCATAAAATTTCTTGTACGAATCCGATTCCGGTTCCGATATTGTCCCGGCTTTGGACATCGGCAATTTGAAAAATTTGAGCCGGCGTTTCTCATTGACATATTGATTGACAGCACCGAGCAGCGATGACGGTACCACGGGAATGGTCGCAATGGTTTGTGTAATCTGGTTGCGAACGGTCGCCTGTTTCTGCAAGGCAATGTAGCCCTGTTCAGACAGTCCGTTTTGTCGCAGCACCTGTTCGAAAATCAGCTTCGAAAAATCTCCTGTAGGGCCACGGAAATTAGGGTCATCAATAATACTGTCAGCAATCGCCTTTTCACTCACACTCAATTTCAGATTAGTTGCTGACTGGTCCAGAACTGAGGTCGTGATCAGCCTGTTCAATACGCGCTGGTCAATGCCCAGTTGCCGCGCCTGTTCAGCCGACAGTTGCTGACCAAATTGCCGCCCGAAATTGTTGACCTCCTGGCGATACTCATTCTGAAATTGTTCGGCACTGATTTCAGAATCACCAATGTTGGCGACCGTCGATTCGGCTCCGCCGTGGAAAACATCCGCAACCCCCCAGACCGCAAAACTAATGACAAGCAGTCCGATAAAGACTTTGGCAATCCATCCGGATGCATTTTTACGAAGAGAATTAAGCATGATTTCTTACCGCACTAATTGATTGTCCAGAGTTTACAGTCGACCGGAGTCGACAAAATGAATGTCCAAAACTGATTGTCCGTTGAAAGTGTTCATGCGTTCAATCAGTCCAGTAAATGCTTGAATTTCGTCAAGAATTCAACCGTTATTACAAAATCCAATTGACGCCTTCCATTTTAACTTTCTAAGTATCTTTATATTAAGGGCCATGCTGGTATCGAGCAACAAACATGAATTGACATTCATTTGAACCGGGTTATCTACATTTTCAGCAATTAATTGTAAATAAATACAGAAATGTACAGACCTAAAGCACTGGAAAATTGATCCATGATTAAGCCTCTTGTCGCCGGAAACTGGAAAATGAATGGTTTGAAAGCCGCTTCCAGTGAACTCATTCACTTGATCCAGAACTGTCCGGATACGGAAAGTCCCGAAAATCCTGACATTATGATCTGCCCACCGGCAACACTTGTCTCTAGATTTTCAGAGCTGGCAGCTTCGTCATCAATCATTATCGGGGCTCAGGACTGCCACATTAATGAAAAAGGTGCCCATACCGGCGATTTATCCGCCGAAATGTTCGCCGATGTCGGTGCCCGAGCCATTATCGTCGGTCACTCGGAACGACGTGCCGATCACGGAGAAGACAATGATCTGGTAAAATCCAAGGCCCTGGCGGCTAACCGGGCCGGATTGACGGCTATCGTCTGTATCGGAGAGACCGAGGATCAGCGTAAAGCAGGCGATACCCTTGCGGTTGTAGGAGAGCAACTGGCAGGTTCTCTCCCCGACGATAGCAGCGGTGGGACAATTGTTGTTGCTTATGAACCGGTTTGGGCCATCGGAACCGGGCTCACACCAACGGTGGAAGATGTTGCGGAAGTGCATGGTGTTTTAAGGGACCTGCTGACGAAACGGTTTG
>JBPCWG010000442.1:0-3665 GCA_051009705.1 Methyloligellaceae bacterium
TGTCTTCCATGGACCGCCCTTCGGTCGGTGTATCCGGATGCAACGGAAAATGCACCCATTTGAGGTCAACATCGAAGGTCTGACGGAGTTTTTCAATACGCCCGGTACTGAGATAACACCACGGTCAGACGTAGTCGGAGAAAATTTCTACGGTAATTCTTTCATTTGCATCGTTCATCATTTTGCTCGCTGAATAATTGAGGCTGGTTTTTCAGGATTGCCTAACAAATACCGCTGATCGGTCCAATTTGACAGAAAAATTTTTTGCTCCGTCTTTCTGAATGCGAGCCACGCTCCGCAAGTGAACTGCGGACCCCGAATCCAGGGATTTATCTGGCTGGAAGGTCGGGGTGAATGAATGGCCATGGCGAGGATTCGCTGCCTCTTTCCAGGGGAACTTCGATCAGTACGGGGCCACTTTCCATGAATGCGGCGGTTATTTCCTGTTTCAGTTCTGTCGGTGTCGCCACGCGCACGCCCTTCGCACCAAAGCTTTCTGCAAGTTTTACGAAATCCGGATTGGACAGATCGGCACCGAGCAATCTTCCATCGTAGACCGTATTCTGGTCACGTCTGACATTGCCGAATGCCTGATTGTTGAAAACGACAGCGACCAGATTAATATTATGCTGCACGGCTGTTGCCAGTTCCTGGACACCAAACAGAAAGCCGCCATCTCCGGATATGGAAACCACACATTTGTCGGGATTGGCGACTTTTACACCGAGGCCGGTATGAAAACCAAAGCCGAGATTATCCTGGTAGCCACAGGTCACGTATTGTCGTGGCGCGTAAACCGGAAACGCGAAACGGGCTGTGAACCCGACCTGGGTGATTTCTTCGACAAAAAATCCATCCGGCGGTAACGCTGTTCTGATTGCCTGGAGATAGTCGAACTGAGGTTGGACTTCCTTAATCTTTTTCCGGGCAACAGCTTTGATTTCGTTTAGCTCATCGGTGCGGGATTCGATTTTGTCCAATGAGCTGGAGAGTTCCTCAAGGAGTGCTGCGGTCCCGATTTGAGCATCGGTGACAATTCCGATATCGGGTTTTAGCCTGACAAATTCGGTGGGATCGATATCTATACGTATTGTTTTCAGCCCGTCGGGTATCCAGTTCCAGCGGAAATGTATGAGTTCCAGGCGGCTTCCTATGCCGATGACCAGATCGCATTTTGGCCAGTACTCCAAGGCTTCTGAGCTGAGAAGGCCGTGGGGCAGTTCATTGCTGACCACACCTTTGCCACTGCGATGAGCGGTTACCGGCGTCTGGATCATCTGCGCTAACTCGTTGATCTCTTCAGCCGCATCAAAGGCCCCGGCACCAACAAGGATCAGAGGATTTTTCGCCTGTTTGATAAGCTTTGCAGCCTGTTTAACCGCATCCTGATCCGGAACCGGCGGTGGTGGAATATCGCGATTGACATCAAGAGAAACCTCTCCTTTTTGTCCGAATACATCCCAGGGCGCCTCAAGGGCAACAGGACGGATGCGTCCGGCGAGCATTTGCCGGAAAGCCTCGGCGACAAGATAAGGGGCTTCACTCGGATGATTAATGCGCTCGGACCAGCCCGTAAACCCCCGGAGAGTGGCCAGCTGATCCGGAAGTTCGTGAAGCTGTCCGCGCCCCTTCCCAATCAGATGGGACATGATGTTGCCGGTGATGCAGACGACCGGCGTGTTTGCACCGTAGGCTGTGGCGAGCGCCGCTGAGGAATTCAGTACGCCAGGTCCGGGAACAACCGTGTATACTCCCGTCTTGCCGGTTGATTTGGCATAACCAAATGCCATATAGCCTGCGCCCTGTTCATGCCGTGTCGTGATAAATTTTATTTTTTCACTACTCCGGGCCAACGCATCATTAAAATCATACATATGGGCACCGGGAATGCCGAAGACCGTATCGACCCCGTGGCGGATAAGGGATTGGGATATGGCATCTCCGGTGGTCATCAGGGGCATGGTTGTCTCGCTGGATTGTGGGTTTTGAGGAAATTGTTGCAGACAAACTAGTGGATCGACCGGGGCCTGTCAGCCTTTCTCCGGGGTGAATGCATGTCTAAGTATTACAAATCATGCTATCCGGACAAGCCTTTCCCGGTCATGAGGCCTGTCGAAGTCGAGCTGTGGCCCCCCGGGAACAACGCCATTGCCACCAATAGGTCCGGCTTTGGAATAAATCTGTCGTTTGATGTCTTCAACAATACTCACTGCCGCCACACCCGGCATCTGGTAAATGTCGCGCGTATAGTTGGACAGGTTGGGGAACTGGTTCAGGGTTCGCAGATTGCACTTATAGCCCAGATAGTAAATCGCATCGAAACGAACCAATGTCGGGAAAAGTCTCAGATCCGCTTCCGTGAGCACGTCACCAAAGAGATAGCGACGGTCCTGTAAGCGTGCATCGAGTTCATCCAAAGTCTTGAACAATATATTGAGAGAACGGTCATAGGCTGTCTGGGATGTAGAACGCCCGCAGGCATTGACGGCGTTGTTGATGCCTTCAAGTATCATATTGTTAAGTTCATCGATCTCAACGGACAGGTCCGATGGGTAAAAATCTGTCGTTTCCGGTACGAGTTCCGAAAACTCCGTGTTAAACATGCGAATGATCTCGGAGGACTCATTATTGACTACCGATTGGGTTTCGGAATCCCATAGGGTGGGAACGGTAACGCGGGTTGTGCAATGGGGGTCGGCAAGGGTGTAGAGCTCATAGAGAAAGTTTATACGGATGTCTGAACCCGGCACTTCATGGGGGCCATCCGCAAAATACCACCCTCGGCCATCAGGATCTTGTTCCGTGGGGTATATAGCGATTACATCTTCCAGTTTTTTAAATACCCGCATGAGCGCCGTTCGGTGAGCCCAGGGACAGGCCATTGACCAATACAGTGAATAGCGGTTCGTTTCAGGCCTAAACGGTGTTGATCCATCGCTTTTGATCCAGTGGCGGAACCGGGAAGGCTGTTTGACATAGCGACCATCTTTGTGCTCCGTCAGCGTTTCACTGTCTGTCCATATTCCGTCCAATAGATGTCCCATGGGCATTTTGCTCCGAATTTACTATCTATCAGACGACCTGGAGTTGGTGCATCTGATCTTGATCAATCTGCAGCGGTGGTTTTTCATCCCTCAGACTGTGTCGAGGGGGACACCGACTTGAACATCATATAATGCCAGCCGAGATAGGCAAATACACACGCTGTCACAGACCAATGTATCAGGAGCAGGCACGCGTGCCGAATTCCTGATGCGGGAACATGGTCTCATTCCTCTGAAGCAAACTACGTTACTGATCAAATTGTTTAAAGGCAGTATCCCGCAGACTTTCATTCCGTCGTGGCCGGGATTTTTTCTGATTGTACTGAAATTCACATATCTGCTCAGCCGCAGCTATGTTAAGTTTCCGCATCCTCTTGGGTTGAAAACGTAGTCACGCGATCAGCTAGGTTTCTAGCAGGAGAAAAAAGTGCCCAGAAATGTTGCCGAACTTGCCGTTGAATTTTTAATCCAGAATGGCATCGACAATCTCTATTGCCTTCCCGGCGTGCAGAACGATCCTTTTTTTGATGCTCTCTATGATCGCCGGGATGTTCTTCGACCCATACAGGCGCGCCATGAACAGGGAGCCGCGTATATGGCATTGGGTGCTGCTCTCGCCAC
>JBPCWG010000443.1:0-10056 GCA_051009705.1 Methyloligellaceae bacterium
AACGGTTCTGGGTGTGTTGATTTTGCTTGCTCATTCCCTGCCCGTAGAGCAGCGGATTGTTCAACGTGCCGGTGGTGGATTTCTCCTGCTTACAGCACTCAGAATTGTCGGCGGCTATCTACTTGCCTACATAATGTTCAGAATTTACGCGGCGGCAGACCTGCTGCAGGAACCCGTGCAAATAATTTACCTGCCGCTGCCCACTTCTGATACGGGGTGGCTGTCCTGGGTTGTTGAATCATCGAAAACGCTCATCGTAATATTTTTCATTATTCTGGGATTGATCGCTATTTTACGATTGATGGATGTCCTTGGAATAACAAAATTTCTCACAAGCTTTCTTGCGCCAGTTCTATCTTTCATGGGAATAAGCAAACTGGCGTGCAACATGACACTCTCAGGAGCGCTACTAGGGCTGGCATTTGGCGGCGCTTTGATAATCAAGGAAACTCAGTCCGGTAATCTATCTCCTAAAGATATTTTTCTCTCCCTTGCATTTTTGTGCCTGTGCCACGGGATTATCGAAGACAGTATATTTGTTATGGCGCTCGGTGCAGATATTTCCGGAGTGCTGTTTGCCAGACTGATATTTACGCTGGTCATAATGTATCTTCTGGGAAAGATCATTCATGCAATTCCCGATGCGTTATTTGAGCGGTATCTGTTCCGGACCCGCTACTAGGGGAACATCAAGAGAGTAGAAATTCAGATTGGTGAGATGGTGTGGAGAGCCGGGCGACTGTCAATTGTCTCAGCCGACGGCACGCATTCGTGTGGTCACATTTTCAAAAACGAAATCAATCAGCGCATCTTCTGAAAGAGGCTTTGCGATATAATAGCCCTGAACATAGTCACATCCAGCACTCCGTACAAAGTCGAACTGCTCAGATGTTTCGACCCCTTCGGCGGTGACATCGAGAGACATTTCCTTCGCCATTCGTGTGATCGACGACACGATGGCCGTATCTTCCTTGTTCTTATTGATGCCTGAAATAAAGGATCTATCCAGCTTGATCGCGTGAATCGGACATTTGGAGAGATGCATGAGTGACGCATAACCGGTGCCAAAGTCATCCAGCGAGATATAAACGCCTTTTTCCCTTAAACTCATGAACGTGTCGAAGACCGAATCTGTTCGCTTATCCAGCAGGACCTGTTCTGTTATTTCAAGCTCAATATTGCATGCTGGTATCTGTTTCCGGGCAAGCGTACTCATGAGATTATCGAAGTAATTATTGTCTGCCATGAATTCTCGGGCCGCAACATTGATGGCAAATCGGTCAATTTCCAATCCTTCTCTGCGGCACCGGAGAATCAGATTGCAGACATTCTCAAGAACAACTCGGCCAATATCATTAATCAGGCTGGACTGCTCGGCCACGGGTAGAAAATAACCGGGGCTAAGAAGTCCCATAAGCGGATGGTCCCAGCGAATGAGGGCTTCGACACTGTTGATTCGGTTTGTTTTGAGACAAACTTTCGGTTGGTAGACAACCTTGAGTTGATTGTGTTTTAAGGCTGTCTTCAGTTCATTCTCAATTTTCTTGTCTTCTCGAATTTTTTGTCTGAAGGCTTCTCGGTAAAAAGTAAACTTACCGCGGCCAAGTCGTTTGCTTTCATAAAGTGCAATGTCCGCATTGCTCATGAGATAATCTGCGGTCACCCAGTCATTAGGGGCAATTGCGATTCCAATACTCGTGTCCACAACAGCATTCAATGTCCTTGGCAGGATCGTCTTGTTTATTTCTGAGCGAATTTTGAGTGACAAGGACTCGAGATTTTCGTGATTCTGATAATCGGAGACGATTATCGCAAACTCATCACCACCAAGGCGGGCCACAACATCCTTGTTTCCAACAAGCTCGGCCAGCCTTTGTCCGACAATCTTCAAAACCTTGTCGCCTGCTGGGTGCCCCCGCGTGTCGTTGATCGATTTAAATTCATCCAGATCGATGAGCATCAGCGCCGGCTGACTTGAAGAAAGCCCGACGACTGCCAAAGCCTGATCAAGACGGCGTCGGAATTCCTCACGATTGACGAGTCCTGTCAAGGTGTCCGTGCTCGCGAGTTCCTTGATCATGTCCCGTTCTTTAATCAGGTCGCCGACCTGTGCGGAATCTATAAGTAGCTTTCGCGCCCTTGCGACTCCCATGCCTATGACAATCGTTAACGTCATAAAGCCGACAATTTTCTCAACTTCAGCGCCGATCAGTAGACTGTGAGAAACGAGAAACTCACTGTAAGATTTGGTGATAATAAGATCATCGGAAATGGCCAGTATGAAAAGAACCTGGAAAATCCAACCCAGAGTAATTGTCAGTCCGGCAACAATCACCGAGAGCGGGTCAGTCTTTAAAGCCCTCAATGCAATAAATACAAAGAGGAAAACCACCGAGGTGGCCTTCAGGTTAGAAACAATCGGGATATCGTAGGCGACACTGTAAGTCATGATCAGACCCAGAAACACCAGGCCGTCAAGTACAGTGAGCGTATTGAAAAAACCAGGATGGATATTACTACGTCGGGTCGCCTGGAAGCGCGCCATCGAGAAAATGTTGATGATGGTCAGGCAGAGAATCACCCAAGCATTAATTGAATCCCAGCCGTTTTTCAGGCCCGTAATAATGTGTAGACACAGTAGAAATGACGCAATTCCGGCTTGGGCGACAGCGATTGATCGCTCGCCGTTTCGGTCCTTGTTTTCAATATAGGACCGTATTTGCTCTGATTTTTGGCCGATGGCTGAACCGGTGCCCACCCTGGTCATTTTCCTACCAACTCAATTGATCTGAGCCAGCAGACTATCTCAATTGCATTGAATTACGGTTCAATCCGCAGCAATAATTCATGTCAAATTTGATTAAAAATTTAAATATTTCTGATCGTGTAATGGCTAGTTTTTGCCGGAAGAATGCGCAGGTTCTCGTTTGCCACGTGAATATTAATTCACGATTGACTGTCTTTGAACCGAATAACGATTATTTGAAACATGGAACGGCTAATTTGTCACTATGGTTATTCATAGGTGAAATTCTCGAAATTCAACTATTGCTCGATAAGGGGAACGTGGGGTGCGGCTGCTTTGGGGATCGTTCCATTCAGTCTCGGGTCGTCCAGTACTTCAAGCTGAATTTTGAACGGGACAAATCCTGCCTGCTGATAGAGAACAAGTGCCCTTGGATGATCAAGTGTGCATGTGTGAACCCAAAGGCGATTGATTGGCTTCGACCAGGCTTGCTTGATTCCATAATTTAGCAACTGAGATCCGAAACCACGCCCTTGCAGGTCCTGAGTGATGCCAAGAAAGGCAAGTTCGCATTCCCTATTGGTACGAAAGTCGAGCTCAAGCAGTCCTTTTTCTTCATCCCCGACCGTAAGTGAAAAAATCTCAACACTGGGATTCCGAATGATGGATTCCAGCTTCGACGGATTTTCCTGCAACCGTGAGAACCAGAGCCAGTCTTCGCCCACGCGTCGGTAGAGACGCAAATACCAATCAATGTCCGGATGGGATATTTTTGCTAGGCTAGCCGTAAATGCAGTTTTGAAGTCCGGCAGTTCCGGAGCTTCGAACATCTGCAATGACGTCACAATTGTGGCCAGTTTGCCCGGGGTAATATCGGTAAGTCCGTCTACGAGTTCCATGACCGTCCGCATCAAGAATCTATCGTACGGACGCGTATCATGAAACCGCCGTCTTGGTCAAAACGGCTGAATGCATTTTTCGGGATGGATTGGTGAATTGTCCGCCAGTCCTAGTCGCATCTATTGATTGGCGACCAATTTCTCGAAATTGCTCTCCGGCTTCAGAAGATCGTGGGTGACCATCCAGTTGTAAGTGTGTTCAAAGTCGTCCGCATTCAGAGGCTCAGGATAATTGTACCTTAACCGCTGCCGGTTCAAATCATCTGCGGTGAAAGCCACTATCTCCTGAGGTACTTCATCCACAATGTAATGCAGGTAGGGTGAAATATTTTCCCGGATCTTATCGACGGCTTTCACATGGGCCCGGTTCATCGCGGCCACTGTATCGGCATCAACTGAAGGATCGATTGTCTCCAGGCCATAGTAAAATGTCTCCGCAATGATTTTGAATCCGAGCTTCTCTGCCACCGAAATCCAGGGCTCCATTAATGCCGTCGCTTCGAGTTCGCCATTCCGCAATGCGGAAAATCTTTGATTTGGTACCCCGGCATGAACAGTTTTCGCTTCATCCCAGTTCATAAAGCCCGAAAGAAGACCAAGGACGATATAATGAGAACCCGCATGAAAATTGACACCGACTGGTACATTTCGAAGGTCCTGGGGGATATTGTAGTGGGCATCAGGTCGCACAATAATGGCCTGCGTGGAAACAGCGGCGCGTTTCATAACGACTTTTGTTCCAACTTCGCTATCCTGGGAGCGTCGCATTTGGCCCCATTCACAGGCATGATAAACCGAGAATTCACCTTTTTCGATTCCTTCATGCCAGAGGGTTGATTTGACCTTGGCAGGATCTTCTACGATAGCATCGGCTTTTGCTATGCTTTGTTTGCGCTTCTCCGGCAACACCAGCTCAATCTGGAGCCCTTCTTCTTCGAAATATCCCTCATCTCTGGCCACATAGTCAGGAAGCGAGAAGATTGCGTTATTCAACTCAATTTTTGTTTTATCAGACATAGTTATTCCTCCAAAGAAGTCTGAAGCCTGTCCTTTTGGCAGTCAATCTGGCGATATTTTTACAGTTTTTCGCGGAAAAATAAAAGCGATCCGTTTTTAGGAAAATCAATCATTTTGCGCATCGGAAAATATCCGGAGTATGCTCAATCCTGGTCAAGTTCAGGATAGTGTCTGAAAATACCGAAATTATTGAACGGAATGCGTCTGTCCGATGAAAAATATGAGGATAATTCCGGCAGATTTTTTACCGTGTTATGGAGTTCAAGCAAATGGGGATAGTCGCCACTTTGTGCGGCCATGGCCTTTGGGAACGCGAAGTTAAGGCCATCTATTATCTGAAACGTTGAGAGATCCACATAACTTAACGTGCTATCCAATAAAAACGCCGATTGCGAACCGCTGTTCCCATAGACTTTTTCAAGGTAAGTCAGGAATTTTGGCAGTCTCGTCTTAACGAAATACCCCGCCCTGGATTTTGATTCTTGTATCTGGTCCTCGTAAACAAGCTCCTTGGCGATGGGATGATGATTGTCATGAATTTCCACCAGGAAATCCATGAGCGTTAATTGAATCTGGTGGAGCCACAGAGCATTTCGATCGTCTTCCGGGGCCAGCCCGAGTTTCGGGCCCAGATGCAACAGAATATTCGCTGTTTGTGAGACGATAATCTCTTCGCCTTCAGAATTGTCGACAAGTACGGGAGGAGCGAAAGCTGGGCGTGTCGCAGGAATCTGGTTGAGAAATTGCAGCATGTTTTCAGTACCGCCGCCCGCTTCCTCAGTTTGACGAACGATATCCAGATAGGCTGTGCCGGTTGCTTCGAGAGCAAGCCTGATAAATTCACCGCGTCCCTGAATTGTGGGCCAGTAATAGAGATGAATTGTCATAGGTTCTATCAGTATCAACTGTTTTTTTGATCGACTGATCTCACGAGTTTCAGATTCTTGTTTTGATCGTGCTTCAGCGATCACTTTCGACGATTTGCATAGAATTGCACGAACTCGTGATGCCACAAACCCAAAAATTCATTACCTTCAATACCAGTTTCGCGCTTGATGTCATCGGCCGATAGCAAATCATGTTTGCTATAGCAGATTAGCCAGGCGAGAGCTTCCCAGCCCTTTCGATTCCCAAGCGGAGTATCCGCCGATCCCACCAGTCCCTTGCCTTCCGGAGCGCCGGTAATATCTACGCCGCGCCAGAATGCAACGTGATCCGCAATGACCGAAGCCTCTTCATAGGGGGCTGGATATGTCCAGCATGCCCCAATCAGTGCCCAGTCTTCAAATACCACATCGAAATATTCCGCTGTTCCCTTCCAGTGACAATAGGTGGGAGACTGTTCGCGGCTTTTCTTCAAAATACCGGCGGCTACGGAGGTAATCGGAAAATACACATTACCTTCGACAAATGCGTAGTTTTCGCTTTCCGCAACAACTGTATCGTTTAGTTTGGCAATGGGCACAGGGGCACTCCCCGGGAAGTTAGTTCATCCGAGCTTAGACAAAAAACATGCTAGTCGTTCGATAACTCTAAGCCAAGACAGTCTGCCGGTTCAAATCAAGTTCGTTTTACACGATCCAGATCCGCTCAACTTCGGTCGGGCATTCTCCTAACGGAGACGACCGGCAATATGGATTAGTTTGTCCATGGCGAGATTAAAAAACTTCAATAACTCTTCATCAGTGATCTGGTTGTTCTCGTTGAACGACTTCATGGCCAGGGGAACCACGATCTGGTCTGGGACGACGGTCGCCTGAAGACCGAGAGCGAGTATCTTTCGAAGGTCCATAATGCCCCGAATTCCGCCCCGCGGGCTCGGAGAGGTTGCGCCCAGTCCAAACGCTTTGATTTTAAACACGGCGCCGGGAGGTCCGTCATCATGTTTAATCCGGCTGAGCCAGTCGAGCGTGTTTTTCAGAAGAGGGGAGACCGATGAATTATACTCGGGACTGGCAATGAATATGCCATCATGGTCCTGCATCAGTTTTTCCAAGCGGTAGGCTGCTTCCGGAATGCCTGATGCAGCTTCATCATCACCGTTATACAGTGGCATATCGTAATCCGCGAGACTGATGAACGTAGCTTCAGCGTCTTTCTGGTTAATGGTCTCTGCTGCAAACTGGGCCAATTTTTGATTGTGTGACTGCTTGCGAATACTTCCTGAAAAAACAAGTATTTTGACGGGGTCGCTCATTATTGGAGTTCTCCTAAAAGATCTTTGAATTTAGGAAATCTTTTAACGAACTTTCACCCTTCCGTCGATGGAAAGAAATGTTAGGTTGTAAAAAGAAATCAATACTTGGTGTTTGTTACAAGGCGTAGCCGGAGAATTTCATATGAACAAAAAAATAGCGATCCTTGGGACCGGAGCAAATGGAAGTTCGGCCGCTGCTGATCTTACCCGAGCCGGATTTGACGTTACGCTTTTTGACCAATGGCCCGATCACGTCAGGGAAATGCAGGAAAACGGGCTGAAAATTGTTATGCCGGACCGGGAAATTCAAACACCTGTTGACGCTTATCATCTGTGTGACATCTGTGGTCTCAATAAGGTTTTTGACATCGTACTTCTTTTTGTGAAGGCCTATGACACGCGATGGTGTACAGAATTAATTACCCCATACTTGGCCGAAGATGGTCTGATTGTGGGGGTGCAAAACGGCATGACCACCGGTGATATTGCTGACATCGTTGGCAAGGACCGAACTCTGGGATGTGTCGTTGAACTCTCAGCAGAAATTTTTACGCCGGGACTTGTTCAAAGGAATACGCCGCCGGAACGAACTTGGTTTGGAATTGGAAGTCTGGATGAATCGACAAACGGGCGAGAAATTGAAATCGAGGAAATTTTGCGTCACGTCGGAAAGGTGTCCATTACTGATGATATCGTTTCGGCAAAGTGGATGAAACTGGTTGTCAACACGATGTGTCTCGGTCCTTTTGCCATGTTGGGAATGACCTTACATGAAGCCGTCAAGATTCCGGAAGTTCGTGAATTGAATTTGCGTATTGGTTCCGAAGCACTCGCAGCCGGGCAAAGGATGGGCTATAAAATTGAACCCATCTTTGGCTTGCAGCAAGAAGATATCCAAGACAGCAACCGACTATTGGAAAAACTGTT
The DNA here is from genome assembly GCA_051009705.1 of Methyloligellaceae bacterium. Lineage (GTDB taxonomy): Bacteria > Pseudomonadota > Alphaproteobacteria > Rhizobiales > CAYWUX01 > JANQOC01. The sequence continues at coordinate 7,787 of JBPCWG010000443.1, forward strand.
GGACAAACTCGGATCGGATATTGGTCCCGCCGCCCGGGATTGCGTGCTCCAGGATCATCTCAAAGGGCGATACAGTGAAGTCGATGCCATAAATGGCCTGGTTGTCTCGGAAACCGAGAAAAATGGGGGGCAGGCCCCCGCCAATGCCGCAATCGTCGAAATTACTCAACGCATTAGATCAGGTGAGATCGACCCCAGTGTTGAGAATTTAGGAGCGGTCCTGAAACTGGTCTCGGAATATTCCTGATGACTAGGTCTTAACCCACTGTTCAAAATTTTTCTTGAGCTTCAACGCAAAGGGTTGTGGTTTCTCAGGAGTATATTCTCGCCATCTGGAGAGAAACCGGACACCGATATCGCAGCCGTTTTCCTCGTCGGCAACCCACTTCACAAGACATGAAACCTGAAGCTGTAGACTGTCAATAACGAGAATAAAATCCCGCGGGCGGTCATCGGGAAGGTGTTCCGCGAATATGAGCGCTCCATCTCTGGAGAGGTTGCGCACGGTACACGGCAATGTCAGGCTGCTTGCATCCATGAGCAGAGTCCCTCGTTTCATGACATTGTGTCTGGTCCGCCTGCGGCGATTTTCATCCGTGTCGACTTGCGTACTCATTTCTATGACCGCGAACTCGAAGTGCACGCTATTGTGGCGCACTAGTGCTTAATTCGAACTATTGGAAATGTTAGCAACAGTCGATGAATGATCGGTAAATTCTGTAAATCAATGGATACGTTCACGGGTCAATTTTGCATTCGATGTTGCCATAGAGGTACAAAAATTTAGCAATTTTTAACTCTGATTTCCTAAACAGGACAGTGCCTATTCAACTGACCTTAATTAGGGAATAGTCGGGATGAACAAGATTGACGAACAAATTTTACTTCTTCAGTCTTTGATTGATGAGAACGTAAATCTGGTATCCGAAAATCGCGCCAAGCTGAACAAGCTCTGCGGCAATAGCCAGACTGACGTGGCCCTAAGGCGACTTAACATGTACAATCAGGCCCGCAACACTTATCTCAGTTTTTTGCGCAATGAGCGCGACAAATTACAGATTGTGAAGTCAGGACAAGACAAGTCTGCGGCATAGGCATTTGAACGACATAAATTGGATTAAAGGACACCAGTTTCCAGGGCATCCAGGGCAGCTGATTTTTTCTTCACTGGTTTCTTGGGGCCGCGATATCCACAGGAACGGACTCTAACCTGTTTTCTTATGCTCCGGGCCCGATTTATATTTTTCTTGTCGAGGGGTAGTTTTTCCAGGCTCTTCATTCCCAGCAAGGATTTCCAGAAATAGGAATAAAAACCGTTCTCGAGCAGTTTTGCTGCGCGTCGGTTGCGCTCTCCGGCTGTGGCGCCACCGAAAACAACTGCAATGAGTTGCATATTGTTGCGCTTGGCACTGGCCACGATATTGAAGCCGGAGTCGCAAATGAAACCGGTTTTCATACCGTTAGATCCGCGCAGTGATCTCAGAAGTGTATTATGATTTCGATAAGTCCGCTTGCCGATCTTGGCTTTTTTCGTTGCAAAGAAATGCGCATATTTGGGAAAGTCTTTAAGCAGGGCATGGGATAACAGGGCCATATCCCTCGCCGTTGTAACCTGTTTCTTGTCGGGAAGACCGTTGGTATTCGTAAAGTTCGTCCGCGTCATATTCAGGCCCTGGGCGGTCAAATTCATTTTCTTGACGAATGCTTTTTCGCTTCCGGCAATATGTTCGGCAAGCATTACAGTCACATCGTTCGCCGATTTGACGATCACGGATTTCAAAGCTTGTTCGACTGAGAGCCGCCCGCCTACAGGAACGCCGATGCGGCTTGGTGGCTGACGATGGGCTCGCTTTGAACACTTGATTTTCGATTTCAGTGAAATTTTACTTTGGCTGAGGGCCTCAAACGTCAAATAGACAGTCATGAGTTTGGTAAGTGACGCCGGATACCATTGGCGATCCGGATCGTCCGCCGAGATAACATATCCATTCTTGGCATTGAAAACGATCGCCGGCTGCGCCTGCGACTGTCCCGTCCAATAAATGCAGGTGGCAAACACAGACAAGGTCGCCACCAGAACTATTTTGCGGATACCTGAATTCCTTCCATTCGGTATCGATTGTTGTTTCAATTTGCGTTCCCGATTGATTGGTCGAAAAATTTTATCACTTTGTTCCAGGCATCTTCAGCGGGACCGGCTCGGTACATTTCTTCATTCAGCATGTTTTGAAAGGCATGTCCGGCTGCCTCATAGCGGTGAAACTCATGGG
>JBPCWG010000444.1:0-5126 GCA_051009705.1 Methyloligellaceae bacterium
TCACCTCCGGCCTCCTGGTAGGTTTCGAGCAACGTCTGGATGCGTAGTATAAGTTCTTCCCGACCCGGGTAATCGTAACTCACTGCTCCTGTCGGACAGGAAGAACTGCAATTTCCGCACCCCCCACAAACCGAACCGTCTATATTTACGAATTCTCCATCGGACTGAATAGCTGAAACCGGGCAGTTATCTATACAATTGGAACATCCGACAATCTGGCTGCGGCTGTGGGCGCATATATCGGGATCATAGGAGACATAGATCGGCTTTTCGAACGTACCCACCATATCGGAGATTTCGAACAGAGACCGAGCGACGTCTGCGGGTTTCCGGGGATCGACAAAGAAATAGCCATCCCGCCGTTGATGATCGGAAAACAGCGGACTTTCCCCTGTCAAATCCAGGATCAGGTCACAACTCGATCGGGCGCCGTCCTGGGTCATCAGAAACGCGATTGTCTCCTTTGACGAGGGCACCATTGGCGCGTAGCCATCGACCGTTATTTCAAAATTACCAAGACTCCCTGTGGCTGTGCGAATTCGACCCGTATAAATGGGCACTTCGACTGTCGATGGTGGGATAGCGTCTTCAGATTGCGTAAGGATGACCGAAACACTCAAGCGGTCTGCAATCTGATTGGCGACATCAAGGGCCAATTGCCCGTGGCCATAGACCAGACAGATACCTTCTGAATGGACATCCACGAGCCCGGTTGGATGGTGCGGGACCTGCGCCTCAGCCAACAGTGCCGCTATTTTGGGATGAATATCGCCCTTTTGTTTGGTCCAGCCCGCCCGCTCCCTTATGTTTACAAATTCAGGGGGGGATCGTTCCTCTTCCAGAGCAATTTCCCGGAACAAAGGGCTTTCCTGTGTGCAGCCAACACACAGTCCGTGCTCCGATTGCAGTGCGGATTGATAGTCTTCAATCTGGGTTCTGCACAGATTTGTGTAAAGGCGAAAATCCTTATCAAGGTCGAGCACAGCTTCAAGTTTGGAAGCCTCCAGGTTCATCGTATTCTCACAGTTGCAGATCAGAAATCTGGGTTTACCGGAAGGTTCATTCATGAATTACGCCTGGTGTTTAATTATTGATATGAGATGTGAGCGTTGGGACTTTATAACTCATTAAATTGTGTGTACCCTCTGAAGTCAATTAGACCGAAGATTAAGAGACAGATCCAAGTTTGTTATTTTTCCGTGTCAATCGCCCAGTGCCAGTTGGAATGTCCAGTCAAGAGAGAAAAGCGTGCCTAATTCTGAATCTCTATCAGTAAGCGTTGTCGTCGAGAAGGAAAAGATCGATCATCCCTGGCAGGAATTCAGATGGCAGGCAATCGGTGTGCTGCCGCAGGTAACCACCGATGCGGACTGGCGGGAAATTGCGCGTGACGAAAAATGGATTCAATTTCAGTCGCAAACAGTCCTTTTAGAATTATTCCGATCCGATACGGAAGCCTATGTCGACAATTTGAACAATAAAGAACCTGTCGTTTACGTTGTCATGAGTGAGAACGACCAACCGAATGGTGAGGTTCCCCTCGATATTCACATGGTTACCGTTTCACCCTATGAGGCCCAGGACTATCTCGATTCCGGCGAGGACATTGTTGACACCATTGAAATGTCGGAGGACATAAAAGTCTGGATCAAGGAGTTTGTGAACGAGAACCACAGCCAGGAAAAATTCAAGAAACGAAAAAACGATCGCGTAAATCCGGAAGACCACAAATTCGGCCAGGAACCGATCTTCATCACCAAAAAACGCCGGGAATGGAGCGGGAACAATGACAGATGATTTTCTGCGCAGATGGTCGCGTAAAAAGAATGCTCATACAAAACGGCAGCACCAAGAGCCGAAGCCTGAGAATAAAACGTTTCCCGAGCGGCTAATAGATTCCCAGGAAACCAATGCTACTCTGGAAGAAGACCCGACCGCTATCCAGCAGGAACAAGCTGTAAACAATACCAATCAGCCGATTGACCGCCACAAGGATAAAACTGAGGGTAGCCAGGAAGATATCGATCCTGAACAAAACCCAGCTGAAGAGTTTAAAGACGTAGATTTTGACGCCCTGGATTTCCAGTCCGATTTTACGAGATTCATGGGAGAGAACGTTCCCGATTTCATTCAGCGTAAAGCCCTGCGCAAATTATGGGGCTCGAATCCACTGCTCGCCAATGTCGATGGTCTAAATGACTATGATGATGATTTCACGGATGCCGCCATGGCCGTGGAGGCCATCCAGTCCGCCTACAAGGTCGGAAGCGGATACCTCACGGAAGAAGAGCAAATTGAATACGGAATGATCGAAAAAGAAGAAAACGAAACCGAAGTTGAAGACGGAGATGAGACCGTAGAAACAGCGGAACTCAGCGATCAGAATTCGGAAGAACAAAAGCCTGGGCAAGTACCTGATTCAAATGACCCAATGGCCGATGTCGATGATCAAGATCCGGATAAGGATGCTACAAAAGCCACATGAGTTTATTATTCCGGCGCGGAGATTGAGTCATCGGCAAGATGCTGCCGCAGCATTTCCTGATATTGTTTTGTCATTTCCTCAACGAATTTTTCATGTTCTTCGACTTCCAATATCGCTTTCCCCACATAAGCATTGTAACGGGCAGCCGCATATAAAAATGCGAGATGCAGTTCGGTGGCATTGGTGTGCGCATTTTCACGATTGGCGACATCAATGAATTTGTCCGCAGTCTTAAGAAATGCCGCAGTATCCAGATGACCTTCTCTACGAGCTCTTCGGCGTTCCTGGCGGTTCATTTTGGAATGATCGTCCAATTTAATCTCCTCGAATGCCTTCAACCTAAATGAAGCGGCATTTTGCATGCCGCGCCAGACCAATTTATCAGGAATTTCTTTAAATTATTATTTTTTCTTTGAGTTACCCCACCCTTGGAATCCATAATGATTAAGAGGAGATATGGGAGGTAAATTTATGCGGACCAGATATTCTTTTTGTTTGTCCTTCTCTTTCGGGTTCTATCTGCTGCTTTCAATACCCGTCACCGCTGACGACATCAAAAGAGGTCAACTCATCTCTGAACAACACTGTTCCCGATGTCATGTTGTCGGTGATTTCAATCCGACCGGAGGCATCTCCAGTACGCCTTCCTTTCAACTATTGGTGAAAAGACGCCCTGATTATAAGGAACGATTTGAAACATTTTACGCTCGCCGTCCGCATCCGGCTTTTTTGCTGATGGAAGGGATTGAGCGGCCCCTGAAACACGTCCCGCCAAATGCTTATCCGGTTCCTCTCACTGTCGATGAAGTTAATTGTATTGTGGCTTTCATTGAGACTCTCAAACAGGAATAAGCCGCCCTGTGGAATTTGCTGTCATAATTTTTGTCAAATAGATGCAAATCATTGACCTTCCGCACAAGGCAGTTTACCAAACCAAAAAGCGTATTAGCTATGGGAGAAACAAAATGGAATATCGGTATCTTGGAAAAAGCGGCCTCAGAGTTTCAACTATGTGCCTGGGCACCATGAATTTTGGTGCGACGACGGATGAGGATACGGCCCGGGAGATGGTTGTCTTCGCCCGTGAATCCGGGATCAATTTTATTGACACGGCAGATGCCTATGTCGGGGGTGCATCCGAAAAAATTACAGGTAAGCTAATACAGGAAGATCGCGCCAACTGGGTGCTCGCGACGAAGGTTGGACAGCAAGACGGCCCTCCCGAACGCAAAATGGGATTGTCCAAAAAATGGATGATGGAGGCAATAGACCAAAGCCTGCAACGATTAAACACAGATTACGTCGATATTTACTACATGCATCATGTGGACTGGGAAACGCCTCTTGAAGAGAGTATCTCGGCCATGGGTGAGATAATTGCTTCGGGTAAAGCACAATATTGGGGTTTTTCCAATCATCGTGCCTGGCAGATCGGCGAACTCGTACATCTGTGTGATCAACTCGGCTGCCCGCCTCCGATTATCGCCCAGCCTTACTACAATATCGTCAATCGCCAGATTGAAGCGGATCTGTTGCCGGCCTGCGAATATTATGGCATCGGGGTTGCCCCCTACTCTCCACTGGCGCGTGGCGTTCTTACAGGAAAGTATGATCCGAACGCAGACTCTCCTGCAGACTCACGAGCGGGACGCGGAGATGCGTCTATTCTCGGTCGCGATTTTCAAAAGGAGTCATTCGAAACTGTCGACCGGATCAAAACCCATATTAGCGGACGTGATATGAGTGTCGTCGATTTTGCCGTGGCCTGGCTGCTTAACAACAAACTCGTGACAAGCGTCATCGGCGGCCCGCGAACCCTGGACCAGTGGAAGGCTTATATCCATGCCAGCCAGCAGAATCTGACAGCGGATGATGAGAATCTGGTCAACGAACTGGTCGCAGCCGGACATCCGGCGGCTCCGGGTCATACTTGGGGGCGCTACCCCGTTCGCGGGCGTGTTGCTCTTACCGGATAAGCCTGCAACGCATGTACACAATAGAAAACGGCGATGCCATCGAATCGTCGTTTTTGAGCCACGCGGTTCCTCTTTGTCGCCGGTATAATCATTGAGCCGTTGTATTAACCTTTGTGTCCCAAGAGCGCCTCAGAGTGGGTTCTTGTGATTGATTTTGTGCACACCATTGACTAAGTATTGAACTAATTCAACTCGTTAGGAAAAGTTCATGCCCCGCAAAACCCCTCTGCAACAACTCGATGCCGCCAAGAAAATCGTTCGTGACCTCGGATTATCGGTCGACGCGCCGACCGAAGTCCCCATCGGCGGTCTGTTGAAACAAATCTATGATCTCGACAAAGGCAAAGTCACTATCATTGCCAAAACACTATCGGAAGTCGCGGTATTCAACGAGATCGTCCGCAATGAAGTTTCCGGCATGGAGATCGGGCAAAGGTATAATGAAATTATATCCGCCTTTAACTCCATTCGCGATGATGCCAAGCGCCTGGTCGATCAATTGGACGATGGCAAGATAAACACTTTCGAGCGCGTCAGTAATATGTGGATGAAAGTTCGGCGTGGCGACATCGCTGAGCGATTTGATGAAATCCGTCACGTATATCTCGACGTAGCCGAGGATGCGAAAGATCAGATAATCCGCGAAGGCCGAATACTCGACGCCT
>JBPCWG010000445.1:0-4563 GCA_051009705.1 Methyloligellaceae bacterium
GGTGATGCGGCATTTGCCACCAAGGCCGGAATCCATGCTTCCGCAATTTTGAAAAATCCCGACACCTACGAGCATATTGATCCCGAACTCGTCGGCAATATGCGCAAGGTTTATGTGTCAGAACAGGCCGGGCGTTCCAACGTACTTTCGGAGCTGGCCCGCATGAAAATCGAGGTTGAACGGGATGATCCCGGTATTGACCGGCTTCTTGGCGAGGTCAAGGACCGCCAGGCCATGGGTTATGCCTATGAAGGCGCTGACGCGTCGTTTGAGTTGCTGGCGCGGCGTATTCTGGGAAGCGTTCCAAAATATTTTGATGTCGACAGTTTTCGGGTGCTCGTCGAGCGGCGTCATAATGCCATCGGCGAACTGGTTACCATCTCAGAAGCAACCGTAAAAGTGCATGTGGACGGCGAAGTTGTCATGTCCGTGGGAGAGGGCAACGGGCCGGTCAACGCCCTGGACAAGGCCCTGCGCAAGGACCTCGGACGCTATCAGGATTACATAACCGACATCGAACTTGTCGACTATAAGGTCCGGATCCTGACCGGTGGGACCGATGCTGTAACCCGGGTTCTCGTAGAAAGCATGGACGAGCATCGCAACCGCTGGTTTACCGTTGGTGTCTCCCCTAATATTGTCGATGCCTCTTTCGAGGCCCTTATCGATTCCATCAATTACAAACTTATGCGCGATCAGGCGCCGGGCCTGGACGTTTAATTCGTTCAATTTGTCATAACGCACTTCCCGAAGTGCGGTGCGGCCGACAACAAGATCAGTGATTTTGGTCTTATTCCCGTTGGAAACAGCTGGGAATCTGCTGATCCCCGCGGGATTAAATTCGACAAAGCAAATCTGGATCGCCGTGCTCTGCCAGGCCGGTTACCTATTCATCTATTCGTGATCTTTCAATTCCGGTGACAATGAATGATCTGGAATATGCCGCTGTTCCAGGAAAACAGCCAAAAACTAAAGTTTTCGACCAAATAAATGGACGTGCTAATGCTGTGCGACATTTTTTTGTTTTGATTGAAATTTCAAATTATCAAATATAATTTTGGACTGAAGTGAGTCGAATCAATATAATATGCCTTAAACCGGCCCATTGCTTTGGTTATGCAACATTCAATTCCAGACTGGGCCGAACAGGATAAGGGGAAAAAGTTATGGCACGCCCACGTGAATTCGATGAAATTGAAGCTCTCGATAGCGCTGTCGAAACATTTCGTGACAAAGGCTATGAAGCAGCTTCTCTGATGGACCTCCTGAAGGCGATGGAATTGTCGAAATCGAGCCTTTACAACAGTTTCGGCACAAAGCATGAGCTCTTTCTGGCAGCCATCGATCACTACGCTAAGAAATCTGCGGACCGTTTATCACAACGCCTGTCGAGTTCCTTCAGCCCGCGTGAAGGTATCCGCAAGGCTCTTGAAGGTATTGTTGACGACATCATGGAAAGTGGCGATCGTCGCGGTTGTCTTCTGCACAACAGCGCCATCGAAGTATTGCCCCAGGACCCGGAAGCCGCCCAACATATCGAACGCGGTGTCAGTCGGATGAAGGATGTTTTTACACATACCGTCCGGGACGGACAGCGCCGGGGTGAAATTATGGCGGAAAGAGATCCGGAAGAAATCGCCAGCTATCTGACCATGAGCCAAATGGGTCTGCGATCTGTGGGGCGGGTGACTAGTGAACGCCGTCAGTTGGACCAAATGGTCGACTGTGTGATGAAAGCGGTTTAAGACCGACGAACTGCGGAATTCTTAATACCATATACCTGGCCAGGGCCAGTGGTAGCGGGGATGCAGGCTGGCCGGTCCGTACCCGATCATCGAAATCATCGGTGTATCCTGAATGACGATAGGTGGCAGCTTGGCACGCAAGTCGGCAAGCCGGGCAATGCGATCTTTGGTCGGCGGGTGAGAACGCAGTAAAGACGGTTGCGGTATGCGCCGCCCGGGAGCCAGCATATCCTCCCAGAATTGACCATTGTCGCGATCGAGCTTGCTCAGCGCCGAGGCCAGTGCCGCGGGATCACCGGTGAGCTGCGCCGCTTCAAGGTCGGCATCGAACTCCCTGGCTCGTGAGAGCGCCAGCTGCAGAAGACTCGATATGGATGGTGTGAAGTAGAGCAGCAGAGCCGCACTCCAGGAAAATGTCGACTGACCAAACAGCGCCAGTGGCAGATTCAGGATGACCAGCCCGATACCGATAAAAGAAAAAATCTGTGTAACCCGGGACATGGTATCGGCGAGCCCCATGATCCATAAGTCATTGTTTCGTATGTGGCTGATTTCGTGGGCCAGCACAGCGGCGATTTCCCGCAGATTAAGTTTTCGCAACATGCCTTCGGTCATGCCAATGACCGCTTGATTTTCGCGTCCAGTTGCAAACGCGTTCAATGTGGCGCTGGGGATCGTATACAGTTGAGGGATTGTGGATAGTTCCGCACGATCGCTCAAAATTTCCATGATGCGCATGAGCTGGCGCCCGTGATTGGGATCGACCGGTTGCGCCTTGTAAATGCGCATGAGCAATTCCGGTGGAATGCGCGGTGCAAAAAGGAACACGGCCAATACGCTGAACGAGGCAACCAGCAAGCCCATCCATCCCCACAGCAAGCTTGCGGCTATTGCGGTTATGCCCATCAGCCCGACGAGCAGCAGAACGGAATGGAGAATATTTCGCATGCGGTGCAGTTTCAGTCGTTCGCGGGACAGAAACGGACGTGTTTCAGCATAGTATGCGTCCGACGGGTGCTGTCGCCGACGATCCTCCAGCTCGGAATACAGTGCTGCCCGCGCATCTTTCAGAAGATGGGGGAGGTTTTGTGTGGAATATTCTTCAAACAACATGAAAAAACGAACCTGCAATCAATTCGGACAATGCCTGTGCCTATGGTCGCCCTGCCGACACTCTCAACTTGGTTAATTGCAGTTATTATAACAATGTATTTTCAATTTCATCAGAATTTATCGGTGATTTGCTCAACTTGTTCAGCAACAGCATCGGTCTCAGCAGCCATCATCAGATTCTGCAGATTTGTAACGATATCCTCGGCGTTGTCGACGATCTCAAAATTGACTTCCAGGCCCTCGCGAATGAATTTTTCGTTCTTCATATGCGCGAACAAACCTTTGAGGGGCTCCCAGAAATTTTCGATATTGGCGATGACAATCGGCTTTACATGGCGGCCGAGCTGCGCCCAGGTCAATTGCTCGACAAGTTCTTCCAGGGTGCCAATACCGCCGGGAAGTGCGACAAAAGCTGCGGATTTCTGAAACATCAGCATTTTTCTCTGATGCATGTCGTCGGTGACAATGAGATCGTTGACGTTTTTCAGCATCTGTTCCCGGTCGCATAGAAATTGCGGAATGATTCCAGTTACATATCCTCCGTGATCCAAAACGGAGCGGGCAACTTCACCCATCAGCCCCATGCCGCCGCCGCCATAAATGAGGCCCATTCCGGCTTCCGCCAGATTTCTCCCCAGAATGCGTGCCGAAGCGGCATAGACGGGATCGACGCCCGAGCCAGAGCCACAATAAACACAGACATTTGTCGCTGGAATTGAAGAATTAGTCTGTTTCTGCATAGGACTCCTTATCTATTTGTTTCTTCGACGAAAAATGCTAAACAATTGGACTATACCCTCGAGTGGGACGATACGGATAGCGATAATTAAGGCACTCCGTGGCGGCCAAATTGGGACGTATGTAACTCTAGGCGTTTGTATGGTAAGTGTCATATTGACTGAGGTCTCGCTTTAGACCAATAAATTTCATCATCAAACTTTAATGGATAGGGTAAATAGACGCGAAGCTTTTGGTTGTTCAGCGTAACCCATGAGTACAAGGGGTCCAAAACCATGAGTGGTGGACGAATTTTAGCAACAGTTTTGGCCGTCATCCTCGCCTATTCCATTGGTGTGGTGTTGCTGTTGAATTGGGATGATGTGAGCAACCGATGGGCTCAGTGGACCGGAAACCAGACCAAAACCACAAATATCCAGCAACCCCGATCCGGCGAGCCTGATCGTCAAGCCAAGACTTCCAACGACAGCAGTCCGGAAAAAAGCACGACCTCCAGGAGCGAGACGTCAAATGAAGCTCAGGCCACCGCCGAGAAAAGCGATGGCAAACAAGAGACCAAACCTGAGTCTGAACCGGCAGCGCTGAAAAAAGCCACCGAAACGAAATTGACGGCGGATACCAAGCCAGAAGTGAAAAAACCCGCCGGAATGGAAATGTCGGCGGATAAGAAAATTGCGACGGATAGTATGGCGGAAAAGGAAAAAACCGCCGACGTCGAAACCAAAGCCACTGATCAGAAGGTAGTGAGCGCTTCAGGTGATAAATCCGAAAAGGCTGGGACAAAGCCCGGAGAACAATCCGACGCAAAGAAACCGGCTCCGGATGAGGTAAAAATCGCGACCCGGAGCGCTGATCGCGAAAATAGCAACAAAGAAAACAAGCGGGTTGCAGCAAAGTCGCCCGTCGAGATGTCCAAGGAGGCCTCAACCCAAGACGGAGACAAGGCGCCTTCCCTGGCCTTTGACGT
>JBPCWG010000446.1:0-5504 GCA_051009705.1 Methyloligellaceae bacterium
ACAAGACCGGAAAGTTCAGGATTGCAGTTCCCAAGTTTTCACGGATTGCTAACTTTGACGATCTTGACCCCTTGAAGATTGAGCCCGGTGTTGAACTTGTTCTTGTGCACCCTGGTATACCTATTCCCAACGATGTGGATCTGATCCTTTTGCCCGGTACGAAGTCAACCATTGCCGAGCTAGAGATGATTCGCTGCGAAGGATGGGACATCGATATCAAGGCACATGTCCGACAAGGTAAACCGGTGCTGGGGATTTGCGGAGGTTATCAACTCCTCGGAAATTTCATCACGGACCCCGAGGGAATCGAAGGACGTGCTGGAACATTCAAAGCTCTCGGCTTGCTGGATGTAGACACAGTTCTCCAAGGAGAAAAAACCGTTACCCCCGTTGATGCCGTACATTGGCCGAGCCAAACGCCAATGTCCGGATATCAGATCCATCTCGGCCAGACAACGGGACCGGATACGGCAAACTCTTTTTCCACAGTGAACGGGGAAGGAGAAGGTGCCGTGTCAGCAAGCGGTACAGTCATGGGCACCTATATCCACGGCGCTTTTTCCGGGGACGAATTTCGAAGATCGTATTTGTCGCAGATTGGCGTTCCCGGGTCCGCAGGATTGAAATACCGGGATTCCCTCGAGTCGACACTAAATGAACTTGCTGAACATCTGGAAAATACCGTAAAAATTGATGAGCTGCTTGCGATCGCGGAACTATAGTGCCGCGCGAGTGCCTGGACTTTTATTGAATCGGACCCCAGCGATGACCAGAATTGAACCTTCCCCCCAGCGCCGGCACGGAGGAGATCTCAGTGATATTGTCACCTCGGAGGATTCCACACACGCCGGTTGGCTTGATCTGTCGACGGGCATCAACCCGCAGGCTTATCCGATTCCTGAATTTGAGACGTCTGTCTGGCAAACATTACCTAACAAGAAGAAATTGAATTCCCTTTGCGCAAGCGCCCGCGATTATTATGGGGTACCGGACTCAGGCACTATTATTGGCACTGCCGGATCGCAAATGGCTATTCAAACCTTACCCGCCCTGTTTCCCAGGTCACGCGTTCAAATATACGGACCGACCTATAGTGAACATGAAACCTGCTGGCGGTATTGGGGTCATGATGTTGTTGCCGATGCCGATGTCCGTGCAGATATAAAAGTGATCGTTAATCCGAACAATCCCGACGGTCGCTTGCTGAAACCGGATGCACTGGCGGAGATTGCCGAAAAGCAAAAGGCTTCCGACGGTTGGCTCATTGTTGATGAGGCTTTTATGGATCTCTATCCGGACTCAAGTGCTGTATCCCTCGCCGGAACATCAAATACTATTATCCTGAAGTCCTTTGGCAAATTTTTCGGCCTTGCGGGGGTGCGGCTGGGATTTGTCATTGGTCCCGGAGTCCTGATTCAGGCTCTGAAAAACCAGTTGGGGCCCTGGTCTCTCAGTGGACCGGCCCTTGAAATTGGCATTAATGCACTGAGCGACCGTGCCTGGCAGGAAAAAACGCGTATTGGACTGGCTGAAAGAACCGTGCAAATGGATAAATGCCTGAGCGACGCCGGATTAACGGTCGTCGGCGGGACAAACCTGTTTCGTCTTGTTGAATCAGATCTGGCACGGGAGCTTTTCGATCACCTCTTCACCAATCAAATCTACGTCCGCAAATTTCAACGGTTTCCCCGCTGGATCAGAATGGGCATTCCCGGCAAAAATTCAGATCTGGAACTTTTGCGCACCGCATTAGAAGCATCGTTTTCAAAATGAGTTTCTTTTTTGATCCGACATTCACCTGGCTTTGTCTGGCCAGCCTGCTTTTGGAACGTCTTGTGTCGCTTCCTCGTGGGTTTATTAAAATTATAGGCCATCCCGTTATCTGGATGGGTACCGTTCTGGGGTGGCTGGACTATTGGCTCAACAATCCCAAGTCTTCGTCGGAGAAAAATAAGCGTTCCGGGCTTTACGCCCTCTTACTTTATCTGGCTCTCTGCTTGGGCGTCGCAATTGTCCTGAGCATCACATTATCTGCCAGCATTTACTTAATTCCAATCCTGATATTTCTGGCGAGCACATTATTTGCTCAGACTGAGTTGCAGGAAAGTGTCAAAAGCGTCGCCGATGAACTGGATGTCAGCCTGGGTTCCGGCCGTAAGGCTTTGGGGCATATCGTCGGCAGGGATCGGGAGTCTCTTGATGAAGCCGGTGTCAGCCGGGCGGCAATCGAAAGCCTCGCAGAAAACACTTCGGATGCGGTTATCGCTCCTGCCTTGTGGTGTCTGGTCGGCGGACTCCCGGGGCTTGTATTTTACAAGGCGGTAAATACGGCTGACAGCATGATCGGTTATAAAAATTCAAAATATCTGAATTTTGGCTGGACGGCGGCTCGTATCGATGATTTGATTAATCTGCCGGCCTCTCGATTGACCGGACTGTTGTACATTATGGCCGCGAGCCTGAAAAATTACGGACAGTTGAAACCGGGCTGGAAAACCATGTGGCGCGATGCGCCCAATCACGTCTCTCCAAATGCGGGTTGGCCCGAAGCCGCGCTGGCTGGCGTACTTGATATTCAGCTCGGCGGGGCTCGTACCTATAAGGGTGATACGACAAACCTGCCGACCATGGGCACTGGACGCCGCGATCTGACATCGGATGACATCCGAAAATGTCTGGAACTCTATACTGCTGTGCTCAATCTACTCCTGGGGATCATCGCCTTCATCTGGCTGGCAACTCTGGTATTCTGATTAATTATTCTGAAGGACTAAAACCAAAGCGTCAAAAACAATAGAAGTGTGATTTCAGTAAATACCTGGCAAGCACCAAAAACATCACCTGTATAACCACCGATCTTCTGGAATGCCCAGGCAGCCATGAACACACTGACCAAAATCGCCATAGCCGACAACAGGCCTCCTGTAATCGGGTCAAACAGGATCACAGCGACAAATTGAGCTAGTATTAAACCTATTACGGCCCGCACAAGAGACAGATCCTTGAGAGCCACACCCAAACCCGATAACCGCGCCGGGCTGTTGATCAGCGCAATAACAATACAATTGGCCCGACTAAGGGTCGCAGTCGCAATGAAGGCCGCCAGTCCGAGTTCAATCTGGATCAGTTCGTGCAGTGCCGAAACTCTCAACATGATCAGCAGAATCAGACCGATAACGCCATAAGTTCCAATGCGGCTGTCGGCCATGATCTCAAGTCTGCGGGCGCGGTCGCGGCCGGCACCGAATCCATCAATGAAATCCGCCGCTCCATCTTCATGCAAGGCTCCGGTAATGAGTATCTGGCTACCGACGGCCAGCATGACGGACAAAATGTCGCTAAACCCCAGAAACTGGCACAGGGAGAATATAGCAAAACCCCAGAGCCCGACGACCACTCCAACAACGGAAAATGCCCACACTGACCGTGCCAGGGGAATGTCATTCGTCCACAGACCGATGAAAGGAATGCGTGTCAGAAACATCACCGCGCAATGCAGTTCTCTAATCATCGCGCGCGGATGTATCGGGCTCAATTTTTTTATCAACAGCTGCCTCTTCGAATTGCGCCATTCCATTGTGACAGGCAATCGCCCCTCTCAAAATGCCGAGAGCAAGTGCCGCTCCGCTGGCTTCACCCAGGCGCAGGTCTAAGTCAAATATTGCCGTCTTATCCAAAGACCGCAACAATTTTTCATGACCGGGTTCGGCCGAATTGTGCGCAACCCGGCAATGATCAAGATAAGTCGACTCCAGGGCTGACAATATACTCGCCGCGGCACAGACGATGAAACCATCAAGCAGGATTGGTATGGACTGGTTTCTGGCCCCGATAATGGCACCGACAAGCGCTGCCTGCTCGCGGCCGCCGAAACAGCGCAAGACATCGAACGGGGATTTAAGGCTTTCCCGATGGTGATCCAGCCCCTGCTGCACGATGTCGGATTTGTGCGCCAATCCTTCCGAATTTACGCCTGTCCCCGGCCCGACCCACTCTCCCGGAAGACCGCCGAATAAAGCCGCAGCCATCGCCGCGGCGACCGTGGTATTCCCGATGCCCATTTCACCGAGCAAAACGAGGTCAGCATCCCCCGGGACCGCGGCAACTCCCCTGTTCACCGCGTCAGTGCATTCCTCTCTGGACATTGCCGGCCCGGATGTAAAATCCTGCGTCGGTTGATCAAGATGAAGTGGAATGACGTTGAGTTTGGACTCATAGGTCTGGCATAGCTGATTAATCGCCGCTCCGCCCGCGGTAAAGTTTCTGACCATTTGTTCGGTGACCGACGGGGGAAAAGCAGAGACACCGCGTTGGGCAACACCGTGGTTACCGGCAAATATCAATGTATGAACGCGTTCAAGTTTCGGACATTCCCGTTGTTGCCATCCCGCAAGCCAGACCGCCAGTTCTTCGAGCCTGCCCAGGGATCCCGGGGGTTTCGTCAGGTTCTTTTGCCGTCTGCGCGCGCGCGACTGGTAAGCGTGGGAAGCCTTTGGGAAATCGAAAAGACATTCTGATAGTTGCTCAAAACTCTCAAAAGACTGCATTTCAGTTGTCTCTGGCCTTTAAATTCATCGGATAACCGGCGATGATAAATTGCACCCGGTCTGCGCAAGCCGCCACCTGCTGATTCACACTTCCTGAGAGATCACGGAATTCCCGGCCGAGTTTGTTGTCGGGAACAATACCAAATCCAACCTCGTTCGATACCAATATGAGACGACCCCGGAAGTCTTGGATCGCTTTTAACAGAGCTGTGACTTCCTCATCAATGTTTCGATCCGCAAGCATCAGATTGCTAAGCCAAATCGTCAAACAGTCGACAAGTATCGTACACTCTCGTGAAACATGATCCTGAATAACCGCCGGAACTTCATAAGCTTCTTCTAAAGTATCCCAGGAGCTGGTTCTTCGCCGCTGGTGTTCTGCTATTCTTGCAGTCATTTCGCTATCCCGAGGCTCAGCCGTGGCGACATAAATTTTTGGCAGATCGACAAGCTCCGCAATGCGTTCGGCATATCGGGATTTCCCCGAACGGGCGCCGCCGAGAACTAGTAAACTCTCATTCAAAGCCAGTTCGAACGTATCCATGATCTTGTGAATAGCCTAATCTAACCGCCCAGGGGTTCTGGATATTTAGAATCAACCCAGGCAAGAGTGTTCGTCTCCGCCAGGGAAGTTTGACAAGATCTAGCAAACCTCAGCCCTTAACAATAGAGCAAAGTGTGGAATGTGAAATTTCAATATTTCGAACTAGGCCAAACTGATTTATTCCGCAGCTATCTGCCGATCCGATAGATCCCGTGAACCGCGCTTTTCGACCCCAGCTTCTTTCAGCGCCGCATCGATTCTATCAATTTCGGAAGAATCGAGTTTCAGCAGAGGGGGACGAACAATGGCGCGATCCTGACGACCGAGTATCACCAGAGCTTCTTTCATGCGATTGTGCATATCGCCAAAGGGAGAGGCATAAAGGGCATTGGTAATTGGCCACATGCGTTCCG
>JBPCWG010000447.1:0-5539 GCA_051009705.1 Methyloligellaceae bacterium
GCCTTTTCCGGCATTGAAGCGCGAAAAGTGGATGTCCAGGTGCAACTGGGGTCGGGACTGCCGGCTTTTAATATAGTCGGCCTTCCTGACAAGACAGTCGCCGAAAGGCGCATAGGTGTAGCAGTAAGCGTGGCTTCCAGTAGACAAGACTCAACGAGTAGAATAGATTCCGTTTCATTCCATTTCCTTTATCTCACATAGGATCTGGGATAGGGGTCTCAAAGTGTTCGTAGCACCTTGGGGCCCTGATCATTTCCCTATACAAATCTGCATCCCCTTGGTAGCCTGACTTTTGTGAGCAATTGTTCACGCTATATAGATGGTTTTGGAATTCCGTCTTCAGAGACTCTTGAGTACCTCCAGTGCCCAGGGGTCTTTTTCATTTACATAGACAACACCAATTCAACTCTATATCGTTTTGGTTGTGAGCAAATGTTCACGCATTATTAGGTAGGTCTTTTATTACCTTTAACTGGGCTCCTGAGTTCTTCCCGTTCTCGGGGGTCATTTTTTTATGTCCTCAAACTTCTTCAGCTTTGAAATGATCTGGCTTCTCTGGGCATGGGCGTACCGGAACAACATCTTCATGTCCCGGTGTCCGCTGATCAATGCTACCTCTGGTGTTGTCAGGCCCTTCTCAAACAACCGACTGATCGCTTCGTGCCTAAGATCATGGAAGTGCAGATCCTCAATGCCAGCTTGGTTTGTAATTTCTATCCAAACATGGGCCAGTACATTCTTAGTGAGGGGAAACACTCGCTCGTCAGCCTGCTCAACAACATCCAGTATCGACCACGCTTTATCTGTCATGGGAATAATTCGGGAGTGACCGTTCTTCGTGATCGGGATCAACAGGCTGCTATCTCGACGGTTCAAGTGTTCCCATTTCAAATTGAGAATCTCACCTCGTCGCATTGCTGTTTCTAATGCAAACTGGACTACGGAATGTACGATAGGCTTACGACATGACCGCCCTTGTTCCATTAACAGTTCCCATTCACCCTCTCGCAAACGCCTCTCTCGCCGAACATCGCACTTCTTGAATCTTGAGTTGGCTAGCAGGTTGTCGATCGGGATGTCCCATTCGCTCTGGGCTATTCGAAACATATGTCTGATCGGATTTAGCTCACGATTTACGGATTGAGGTTTGACGTGCTGTAGTCGCTCCTCTTGATACCTGGCAAAGTCCATGGTGGTGAGCGTGGAGAGTTTCTTCTTGCAGATGGAGTGCTTCAGGAATGCGTTTACGATGATCGTCTCGTTCTCCGCTGTACGCTTCTTCCCTGTCACATTGTCCCGATAACGCCTAACGAGATCACCGAGAGTAAGCGTCTTCAATATCGAGGGATCAGTTGGAAGTTCTCTCCGGTCTGCCAACACTTCAATCTGTAGTGCCCAAGCCTTTGCATCCTTATGTTGGCTAAAGGTTCTGGTGATTGGCTTGTGTCCCATGCGGCGGAATTGAACATGATATTTTTCACCTCACTTGAGTATCGTTGCCATCCTCTATTCTCCCGTGTTGGTGTGCCATACGTGTGCCAAACGAGATTCAAGCTAAGATCATCTGGAAATAAGTGTTGAGTTAATCCATTGTAATCGTTACGTTTTACGGGTTGAAAGCAAAACAGTTTCGGTGTAGATTCCTCCGCCGACCTTCCCAAAGAAGGAAGTCATTTTGATCTACCCATCGCCCTGGGTCTCATGGTCTCCGCCGAGGCCATCAGCCCCGGTTCGCTGGAGCCCTATTGTATTATAGGTGAGCTGTCCCTTGATGGAGCGGTCCGGCATGTCGACGGCGCGCTGCCGGCTGCCATCGGGGCCAACGCCATGAACAAGGGTTTGATTTGTCCCGAGAGTTGCGGCAAGGAAGCCGCATGGGCTTCTCCGGATATGGAGATACTGGCCGTTGATCACATCCTGCCCCTTATCAACCATTTTCGGGGGTCTCAACTCCTGTCTCGGCCAGAACCGGAACTGACACCGGTGATTACCGACAGTCCGGATCTAATCGAGGTCAAAGGCCAGGACAGCGCAAAAAGAGCGTTGGAAATTGCTGCGGCAGGGGGGCACAACCTCCTGCTCGTCGGGCCGCCGGGATCGGGAAAATCGATGTTGGCAAGTCGTTTGCCCTCAATTCTGCCGGCGCTCGAACCCGATGAGCTTCTTGATGTCAGTATGGTTCAATCCATGGCTGGCGAGCTCAAATCCGGCGGACTTGATCCGCGACGCCCGTTTCGCGCGCCGCATCATTCAGCAACAATGGCGGCACTGGTCGGGGGCGGGACAAAACCAAAACCCGGAGAAATTTCGCTGGCCCATCTTGGTGTTCTTTTTCTTGATGAATTGCCGGAATTTTCTCCCCAGGTTCTCGATGCCCTGCGCCAACCTCTGGAGACAGGTGAGGTTGCAATTGTCCGAGCCAATCATCGTATTGTTTACCCGTCCCGGATCCAGCTTGTAGCGGCCATGAATCCCTGCAAGTGCGGACATGCACTTGAGCCCGGCTATCAATGTCGTTTAGGCAAAAACTGTGCGGACCGCTAAGTGTCACGGATCTCCGGACCGTTCCTTGATCGGATTGATTTGCATATCGAGGTTCCGGCCGTGCAACTGTCCGACCTGTTGAACCACGGCAATGGCGAACCAAGTGAGGTTGTGCGCGAACGTGTATCACATGCCCGGGACCGCCAGCGAAACCGATTTTCGGAACTCGGACTTTCGATCATGACAACCAATGCCTCGTGTCCGGTGCATTTGCTTGAAGAACATTCCGTTCTGAGCAAGGAAAGTCGATCGCTGTTGATGCGCGCGGCGAAAATCAATGGCATGTCGGCGCGGGGCTACCATCGGACAATCAGAGTTGCGCTCACACTTGCGGATCTCGACGGTGAGGCCGAAATATCCGAACTTCACATGGCCGAGACTCTGAGCCTCCGGTCCAAAAAGGTCGGATTTCCATGATTGTGAACCAGATCAATAACCTACGGAATTGAGGTCCTGCGTCTCGTTCCCCTATTGAGAATAAAATCATAGGAAGAAAGGAATTTGGCCATATTTCGATATTTACAATCGTTTGCATAAATGCATAATGGTTTAATCGTGGAATATTCGACAAGTGCTGATTAGCGGAGCGGGATCTGTTCAGATTTTGACCGCAGCAAGGTTTTCAGCCCGGTAAACGTTGAAGCAGGGAAATAACTCGAATGGATCAGGTAAGGGAACAGCCATTATCTGAATCCGGTAGTGCTACCTCAGAATCCAGGATTTCAGTCGTCGGACTGGGGAAACGCTATGGCGATCTTCAGGTCTTCGAAGATGTTCACATCGACGTGGGAAATAGTGAAATCGTCTCCATTGTCGGACCCTCGGGATGTGGCAAAACCACACTGCTGAGATGCATCGACGGACTGATAGACTATAATTCCGGAGAAGTATTGATCGAAGGCGACAAGGTTTCCGAACCCCGTGAAGGGGTTGCCATGGTCTTTCAGCATTTTGGGTTGTTCCCCTGGAAGAATGTTTATCGCAACGTCGCCTACGGCCTTGAACTTGCCGGTGCAAAAAAAGCAGAAATAAGCGAAAAAGTTCCGCACTTTATCGAGCTTGTCGGCCTCAAGGGATTCGAGGACCGCTATCCTTATGAGCTGTCAGGGGGCATGCAGCAGCGATGCGGATTTGCCCGGGCGCTGGCGACGGAACCCAGTGTCCTGCTCATGGATGAACCGTTTGGAGCAATCGATGCTCAGACCCGGGAAATACTGCAATTCGAACTGCTGCGGATCTGGGGTTTGAACAGAACGTCGATGGTTTTTGTGACCCATTCCATCGAGGAAGCCGTTCTCATGGGTGACCGTGTCGTCATTCTCAAGGGACGTCCGAGCACGGTCAGCGATATTATCACCATTGATATAGACAGACCGCGCACCCGGGAAACATTGCTTTTGCCCCGGTTTTCGGAACTCAAGGAGCAGGTATGGAGTACGCTTGTGGATGATGTGATGCGTGCTGAATATGTTTTGAGTGACAACTAGTTTTTAGTGAAATCGGGCCTTTCAGCCCGAAATACCAGGGAGGATAGAATGAAAATAACCAGTCGCAGAATTTTCTCTGCTTTTGCTTTGTATTTGGTTGCGGCATTTCTTGTCGCAATTCCCGGCGTCAGTCAGGCGGAAAAGCTCACACTTGCGGTTCCCGGTGTTCCACCAATTTATGCAAACGTTGTTGCCTATGTTGCACAGGACGCCGGCTTTTTCAAAAAGCATGGTGTTGAAGTAGAAGTAAAGCCGATCAACTCCGGTGCAGCCGCCGCCAAAGGTGTCGCATCCGGCAGTTTCGATATGGCATTTTCACCATCGCAGTTTGTGGTTCGCATGGTGTCCAACGCCGGCTTGCCCATCAGAGCCATTTGGGGATTTAATAATCCGGATTGGTTGATTGGATCCATGGATCCGGCAAAAGCAAGCTGCGAGGGCATAAAGGGTGACAGCGTCGGCGTCGACTCCAAACGTGGTGCGCGATGGATCCAGCTGAATACTTATCTCGCCCGCAAGTGTAAGCTCAAAATTGACAGAGACGTCAAAACTGTTCCCATGAGTTCGAACGTTGCGACAGCCATGGCTGCCGGACAGCTGACTTTTGGCGTCCTGCACATCGATGATGTTATGGCGATCGAAAAGAATTCGGGCAAAAAGGTACATGTTGTCGCGAAAATCGATGAGGTCGCTCCGGGACTGCATTATCTGATGACAATCACGCGTGAAGATACCCTGGCCAAGAAACGAGACGCCATGGTTCGCGCTGTCGCGGCTCTCAGTGAAGCCGCGCAATTTATGGCAGACCCCGCCAATGCAGATAAAGTTGCGAAAAGTGCCGGTGTCACCAAACATAATCAGGAAATCGCCAAGGCCGCTCTCAAGGGCTTCCTGGCAATTAAATTCTGGCCCACCGACAATAATGGCTTGAAACAGGAACGTATCGAGAAAGCCGTGGCCAACCAGGTCCGTGTTGGAAAAATCACTAAGGGCCGGGGAGGAATCAAACCCGAGAAAACTCCCGTCACCTACGAGAAAATGGTTGATCTGAGTGTCTACGAAGACGCAAAGAAACGCTAGAATTTCAGACAGTCGGCGGTCCCGTGTCAGGGGCCGCCCTCAACAATTCCAGCTCCGCAAATTCAAGGAGTAGTGGGACGGGTTTGAGATGGGAACATGACCTCCGGTCGCTTACGAAGATACGCCCAGGTTTCCGCAAGCCTTTTTACGGGCCTGCTCATATGGGAAATTGTGGGATGGCAGTTTAACTCTGCCTTTCTCGCTCCTGTTCTTGGATCCAGCATTCCCTTTGTCGAAGCGATTGCCCACGCGGTTGCCGGAATTTTCGGACAGACGATCACCGAGGATCATCCGGGAGCACTGCCACGGCTCATCGAATTCTTCGGCTTCGAGTTTATCCGCGATGAGTATGTTGCCCTCCAGGCCGGGGGTGGCTTCTTTCTCTGGAATGCCATTAAAGCCCTGTACCAATCAGATTTTATTTTTGC
>JBPCWG010000448.1:0-7148 GCA_051009705.1 Methyloligellaceae bacterium
AAAGAATACTCAGTTCTGTTTTTGTCAGATTGACAGTTCGCGAAAGCTTATCGCTTGCATTCGATGATCTTTAACCTTGAACCGTTGGCTACTTTGCAACATACAAAGCGATTGAACATCTGAATAACTCTTTCGTAACTCCGAAAGTTCAAAATTGGGCGCGTTTGAAAAGCCGCTGCCAGCCGAACAATTCTGGTTGCGTTTCAGAGATTTGTTTTGGAAAAGGTTAAATCACGGTGACATTTATTCTGATTTTGGCTGGCTTTGTTCTGCTGGGTATAGCCGGAGAAGCCTTGCTGCGTGGCGCCGTGTCTATTGGTCAGCATCTTCACGTTTCTCCAGTCGTTATAGGATTACTGATCGTCGGCCTCGGCACCTCTATGCCGGAACTCTTTGTGGGTGTGCAGGCAACCTGGAACGGCACTCCCGAGATCGCCGTGGGTAATGTCATCGGCAGCAATATTGCCAATATATTTCTCATCCTGGGTACTGCAGCCGTCATTCAACCTTTCGTTCGTCCTACGCGCGCCGTGCATCCTGATGGTACAATCCTGATGATTGCTTCCCTTGGAATCATTGGGCTCGGCATGCAGGGAATTATTCATTTCTGGCAGGGCTTGATTCTGATTGCCGCATTGGGAGCTCTGATCGTGCAGGAATGTGTCGAGGCGCAGAAAAAGCGAGTGATTAAGTTGAAAGAAGTTGCCGCGTCACCTTCAGCGGAAACACAGGATCCCAACTCTGTTGATCCATTGCCTCTGCCACTGTCCGTCGTACTTACCCTGGTTGGATTGTTCATGTTGCCAGTCGGTGCTGCGATCCTGATCGAAGGAGCCAGCCAGCTGGCGGCAAGTCTCGGGGTATCGGCGGGATTGATAGGTTTGACGATCGTCGCCATCGGAACATCACTACCGGAACTAGCCAGCGTAACCGTCGCTTCCCTTCGCGGACATTCAGAGCTTGCCTATGGCAATGTGGTGGGCAGCAATCTGTTTAACTCGCTGGGTATTCTCGGTGCTTCATCCCTGGCCGGACCTCTGGAATTTCCGTGGGTCATGGTCTGGTTCGATGGCTTGGTCATGATTGTCGCGACGCTGCTTATGATCGGGTTCATCTGGTTCGGAAACAAGCTCAGCCGTATAGAAGGAGGTCTCCTCCTATTTTTCTACTGCGCCTATCTCACTGTGCGAACGACTATATTTGTGTAGACAACGCTTCACAGACACTGACCGCAAATAATCTCAGCTTTACCTGGCCACCGGCATAAACGCACAGACTATGTATCAGACTATTTACTTGTCGCGTTTTTGTTCGGCGAACTCGACCAGCTGTGTAATGTGATCCTGATTTAGGTATTGCCTTTCGCCGTTTCCGTAGATCCGTCGCCCTTTGCTGTCGAAAAAGAAATTTGCAGGGACATACACCAGGGGTGAGAAGGCTTTGACGATATCCTCCGTTTCATGAACAACGCGAATGGCAGGGTGGAATTTCCGGACCATGTTTCGCAGGCGTGATGCCGAAACATGGCCATACCGACCTTCCGTCCAGGCAATCGCAACGATATTAACTTTGTCAGTTCCGTTCTTTGTCAGATAGTCGCCGAGTTGCACGAACTCAGCTCGACAGGTGCCTCACCAACTAGCGAAAAAAACCACCATGGTTGGCTTGCCGTTAAAGAAGCTGGAATCCAGTCCTCTTTCCATAACCGGTTTGCCAGCTACCAGGGCTTTCTGAATGTCTTTGTCCAGAATCAAATTCTGCGCCGATGTCGCGACAGGAACAGATAAAATAAACAGTCCCAAGAGAATTGGGATGACGGCCATCTTGATTTTCATTGACGATCTCTTTTTCTTCCCGAGATAAATGGAATCCAACATATTTGGATTAACAGGAGCAAGAATAGATTGAGAAGCCTATGAAAATCCAGACTTAACGATTTACGCCGGATAACAAGTCAGTGAACAGAATTTACCCAACCGTCTGCAGATTTTCGCGCCGACAGATATCGAAATTGAGAATTCGGAGAATTGAGACAGAAGAAATCTCGTTAGGACATCGCCGCATCTGAATCCCGGAAACGGTCATATCAAACGGGTGGACGCCTGGATGTTCCTATTTTTTTGTACAAGAATATTTATTCCGACCACTGAACGAATAGTGGGTCGATTCTTCGAATTGCTGGCGTGTCATAGCTTCGACGACACATCGTTTGATCTGACTGTTGCTCGAAGATTTACTTCGGGAACAGGATTTTACGGCCGCTTTTAGAGCGGAATCACAGGAAGCGGCAGCTACGGATTGATGGCCGGATCCGCCGTAGAAAAGCGTTACCAAGAAAAAGGAGAGAGTGAAAACTGTTCGCAACATAGATAAATCCCCAAATTCTTTTGATAGTTTAATTTCCTAAATATACCCCGAAGTCTTCTTTTGGGAAAGGGCAGATAAACCATATTCATGATCCAAATTCCTTGCCGAATTTGTTGGCAGTGGATTGAAACCGTCAACACTGTATGACTGCACACCGCTCATAAACAGAAAATACATTGATTATATCAGGGACACGGAGATTACGTATCAGGGACACGGATTGGTGCCGACAACGGGTAATTCATGGTCACCCGCGGTCAAATTTGGCAGAAAAAAGATCGTGACAGTAACGGATTAGATGGGCTAGGAAAATGACCACCAAGCGATTGAATAACTCAGACCCCTGATTGCAATTAAAAGACGAGGAAGAAATTAGCGATGAAGAGTAGAAGATTATTTACAGGATTTATTGTCGCTGTTGCTGCGTTAGCCTGGATAGGCATTGGAAATCCGACAACAGCAAGCGCTCAGACAAAAGAGTTCGTGTTTACGGCAATTCCCGATCAGGATGAAACCCAGTTACGAAAACGATTTAATAAAATTGCCGCTTATCTGTCCAAAGAACTTGGAATCAAGGTCAAGTACATTCCGGTAAAATCCTACGCGGCTGCGGTTACAGCCTTCCGCAATGGCGAAGTCCATCTTGCCTGGTTCGGTGGCCTGTCCGGCGTACGGGCACGCTCCCTCGTGGATGGTTCGGTTGCCATTGCCCAGGGTTTCGAAGATAAATCATTTGAGACATATTTTATTGCCCACGAAAGTTCAGGACTGAAAAGCGGCGATTCATTTCCCAAGGAGATCGCCGGTAAAACATTTACTTTCGGCTCCAAGGGATCGACATCCGGTCGTTTGATGCCTGAATTTCATATTCGTGAGAATTTGAAAAAAGCACCGGAAGAGGTTTTTTCGAAAGTCGGTTTCAGCGGCAATCACTCGAAAACCATCGCATTGGTACAGTCCGGGGCCTACCAGGTTGGCGCCGTGAATTTCAAGGTCTGGGAAAAAGAACTCAAGGCCGGTAAAATTGACGAAAGCAAAGTCAAAGTCATTTGGCGAACCCCGCCTTATCCGGATTACCAGTGGACCATACGTGGCGACGTTGAGAAGACATGGCAGGCTGGATTTGTTGACCGTGTAAAAAATGCTCTGTTGAACATGAAGGACAAGGATCTCCTGGCTTCCTTTCCGCGGAGCAGTTTTATACCCGCCAGCAATTCCGACTATCAGCCAATCAAGGATGTCGCTAAAGAGATCAAACTGATCGATGACTAGATAAAACGTGCTGTTATATCTTGAAAACGAAGATTTGGGATACCAGGGAGATGTTGTTCTACGCAATATCTCCCTTTCCGTTTCCGATGGAGAGCGCGTGGCCCTTGTGGGCAAAAGTGGTGCCGGAAAATCCACTTTGCTCTCAGTACTCCAATCTCGATTTCCGGATGATATTGCCCTCATCCCTCAGGACACCGGGCTCGTACGGGCGCTCAGCCTGTTTCACAATGTTTACATGGGCAGGCTGCATCAGAATTCCACGCTCTATAATTTACTCAATTTGGTCTGGCCGCAGAAATCTGAGGTCGAAAAAATCCAAGCCTTGACGACGAGTCTCGGACTGGAAGGCAAACTGTTCGAACGCACGGGTGAATTATCCGGGGGACAACAGCAGCGGACCGCTGTTTGTCGCGCGATTTATCAGGGCGGGTCGGCCGTACTTGGCGATGAACCGGTTTCTGCCGTCGACAACCGTCAGGCTATACAAATTCTTGAAGCTTTGAATGAACGTTTTGATACAATTGTTCTGGCCATGCACGATGTGGATTTGGCCATAAGATTTTCAGATCGCATCGTCGGAATACAGAATGGAAAAATTGCGCTGGACCAGCCTGCGAAAGATCTACAGCGACAGGATCTGGATTTTCTCTATATCGAATAATTACAGACAAAGCAAAAAGCCGGACCGGAACATGTTTCTGGTCGAGACAGTTAGATACAGATAGAACATGTCATCAGATGCCATAGTCGAGACTGTCAGTAAGCCACGCTATTCCCAGGCTGTGCGGACAAGCTTCTGGTTCATCATTGTTGCTCTCTTCTGTTTGTTTTTTTCTGATATTTCAATTTCGACCCAGGACCCGTGGACCGAACTGAAGCGCATGGGCTGGGGTATTGTCACTCCGAATTTCCTCGACTATGGGATAATTTTTGAAGCGCTGGTGCAGACCATTGCTTTTGCACTTCTTGGAGTAGCCCTCGGTGCCGGCGGTGGGTTCATCCTCGCGCAGTTCTTTCATATTGGCATTGTTCGCTGGGGATGTGCGTTTGTGCGCGCAATCCACGAAATTTTCTGGGCTCTGATCTTTCTTCAGATGCTCGGGCTGACGCCTTTGACCGGTCTTCTGGCGATCGGCATTCCTTATGCTGGTATTTGTGCCAAGGTTTACGCGGAAACCCTTGAAGAAGCCGATTTACGAGCCGAAAAAGCCGTCCCCGGCGGCAGCAGCCTGATATCGACATTCTTTTACGCCCGCCTGCCGGAGGTCTGGGCGCATATCGTCCACTATACGAGCTATCGGTTTGAATGCGGTCTCAGATCAAGTGCCGTCCTTGGATTTATCGGTATGCCCACACTCGGTTTTCATCTTGAATCGGCTTTCGGAGAAGGCAATTATTCCGATGCAGCGGCTTTGCTTATAGCGTTTTACGTTTTGATTGTGACCCTCAGGTTCTGGATGCGGGGTCGACTTTTGGGGCTTTACCTCCTGGCAGCTCCCTTTTTCCTGGCTGGAGGAAGTGAAATAAAACTTACGAATATTGTCCGTTTTCTCACATCGGACATAGTTCCGGCGCCCCTGCGTATCGGTGATTTCTCCGGTTTTGTGGATTGGATGATCTCACTATTCAATACTCAAATTGTTCCCGGCGTTTTTGCGACGGTGATTTTAACTCAGATAGCGCTGGTCATGACGGCGTTTCTGGCGCTTGTCCTGTTTCCTCTGATTTCCGAAAAATTTCTGGGTCGCTTCGGTCGCTCCGTCGGGCACGTTTTTCTGGTTATCGTCCGCTCAACACCGGAATTTATACTGGCGTATATATTCTTGCAGCTCTGGGGACCTTCAATGCTCCCGGCCATCGTGGCCCTGTCATTACATAATGGCGCCATTATTGGTCATTTGATGGGACGATACAGCAATGAAGTTTTATTGCGCCCGGACCATGGAAAGGGGCTCAATCTCTACAGTTATGAAATCGTTCCGCGCATTTATGGCCAGTTCCTCGCTTTTCTGTTCTACAGGTGGGAGGTGATCATGCGCGAAACCGCCATACTCGGAATACTTGGTATTGCGACACTCGGATTTTTTGTCGATAGTGCTATCGCGGATATCCGGCTGGATCGCGCCATGTTCCTGATTTTAGTCACGGCCATTCTCAATATCGGCATAGATATAATTTCACGAAAACTGCGCGCTCGCCTGCGGATAAACCAGACTGTGGAGGCGGTGTAAATTATGCTTCGGAAGAAAAGATACAAGGCATGAAACAAAATTCTCAGACGGTCGTAAAAGATCTCGTACTCATTGGCGGCGGTCATTCCCATGTTGCAGTGCTCAAGAATTTCGGCATGAAGCCATTGCCGGGCGTCCGGCTCACCGTTATCGCACGCGATGTTCACACACCTTATTCGGGTATGCTGCCGGGATATTTATCCGGACACTATGACTATGACGAAGTCCATGTGGACTTGCGACCGCTCTGTCAGTTTGCAGGCGCGCGCCTCTTCCATAGCGAAGCTGAGAACATTGATTTCCTGAACAAAAAAGTCATCTGCAATAACCGTCCGGCGGTGGCCTATGACCTGTTGTCGATTAATATAGGTTCAACCCCGCACATCGAAACGGTTCCCGGAGCGGAACAATATACAACGCCGGTCAAACCCATAAATAATTTTGTCAGTCGCTGGGACCGCCTTGTCAAACGTATCATGGAAGAGACCGGAGAACATCGCATCGGTGTTGTCGGAGCCGGTGCCGCAGGCGTCGAAGTGCTGTTGTCCATGCAGTACAGACTGCGACAGCTTCTCGACCAGCGGGGACGCACCGCAGACAAGCTGAGTTTTTCCCTGATCTGCAAGTCGGATCAAATTATGCCTGCCTTTCCCCGGCATGTAAGCAAAAGGTTCGACCGGGTCCTGGAAGAACGCGGGGTCAATGTCTATCGCAACGCCACGGCGGAAAGTGTAGGTCCCGGCGATATTACGATTTCCGACGGATCTAAAATCAATTTGGATGAAATTCTGTTCGTCACCGAAGCTGGGGCTCCTAAATGGTTGCGGGCGACCGGTCTTGAGCTCGATGAAAATGGCTTCATCAAAGTCGAGGATACGCTGCAATCGGTGTCACATCCGGATGTGTTCGCGGCTGGCGATATTGCCAATGTTGTCAATCATCCGCGACCAAAAGCGGGCGTATTCGCCGTGCGACAGGGCAAGCCCCTGGCCAAAAATTTACGTCGGTTGCTGCTTAACAGGCCACCGCGACCCTTTCGACCCCAGAGTTCAATTCTGGCTCTGGTGAGTACCGGCGACAAATATGCGGTCGCCGCCAAGGCCGGCATTTCGCTGGAGGGGCAGTGGGTGTGGGCCTGGAAAGACTGGATCGATCGTCGCTGGATGACAAAATACAGTGTTCTCCCGGAAATGGAGGACGAGACAAAGTCCGATATCGATCCGAATTTGGCGGACCGGGATACGATCAAGGAGATTTCCGCAATCGCTATGCGTTGTG
>JBPCWG010000449.1:0-5578 GCA_051009705.1 Methyloligellaceae bacterium
GGGGGGGGGGGGGGGGGGGGGGGGGGGGGGGGGGGGGGGGGGGGGGGGGGGGGGGGGGGGGGTACGACCCGGGAAGTTTCGGAGATATTGGCGCTTGCCAACAAGACCCGCACAGCCATCGTACCGCAAGGTGGCAATACGGGTCTCGTGGGTGGGCAGATCCCGTTTGAATCGGGTCACGAAGTGATACTCAGCCTCGCGCGCCTGAACCAGATTCGCGAGCTGGACCTCGACAATGATTCCATCACCGTTGAAGCCGGTGTCATTCTACAGAACATCCAGGAGACCGCGGAACAGAATGACCGCCTTTTCCCGCTAAGTCTGGCCGCCGAAGGCAGCTGTCAGATCGGCGGCAATCTTGCGACCAATGCTGGCGGCGTCGGCGCACTCGCTTATGGTACGGCGCGGGACCAGGTTCTCGGGCTTGAGATTGTGCTCGCGGACGGGCGGATCATCGATGATCTTCGGAGCCTTACTAAAAACAATACAGGCTATGACTTGAAAAACCTTCTTGTGGGGTCCGAGGGTACGTTGGGCATAATCACCGCCGCGGTTTTGAAGCTTTATCCAAAGCCCGTGGAAAAAAGCACGGCGTTCCTGGGTGTCGAGACACTCGAAAATGTCCGGGAACTATTCAACGTTGCAAAAAAAATTGGCGGCCCTTCCCTGACATCTTTTGAACTGATGATCGATCGCTGCCTGGAGATTATTCTCAAACACCATGAAAGTTGCACCGATCCACTCGAGAACCGCCATCCGTGGAATGTCCTGATCGAAGTTTCTTCCCTCAGGAGCGATGGCGATGCAGAGAGTGTGATGCACAAAATTCTCGAAACGGTTTTCGAAAATGGGCTCATACAAGACGGAACGCTGGCATCTTCTGGCGCCCAGGCGGAAAATCTCTGGAAAATTCGCGAGGAACTGTCGGAAACCCAGAGACTGGAAGGGCGAAGTCTCAAATGCGATATTTCCGTACCGATCGCCCGCATTCCCGAATTCATCACTCAGGCTATGGAACGGGTCGCGACGCTCTGCCCCGGAAGCCGCCCGCTGCCATTCGGTCACTATGGCGACGGAAATATTCATTTCAATGTCCTGCAGCCGGAGGAGATGAACCGTGAGGATTTCGAAAAGGGCATCACGGACATGAACAATGGCGTCAATGAAATTGTGCAGGCTTTCAAGGGTTCGATCAGCGCCGAGCACGGTATTGGACGCATGAAGCGCAAACTCCTGACGCACTACCGCAGCGAAGCGGAACTGGGATTGATGCGTGCGATCAAGGCGGCATTCGACCCCAATGGCATTCTGAATCCTGGCAAACTCATTTAAGATTTTTGCCCGAGACCGGTCTAAAACCGTACAACCGGTATCGATGTCGTGCTGCCTGCGAGCACCGACATTGACCGGCCCATTGTGTCATCGAAGATACATTCCTAATTCTGCATTTTCTATTTGTAATGAATTTGAAACGTTTTGCCGACATTCTGAAAACTAGCAAGGTGCTATGATTCGCAGAGACGAGGTTCGCGACGGCCCTCCTCCAGAAATAATCTGTGATAACTAAGACCTTTCCAGAGGCACCTATGCTCGAATACTAAATGAAAGCGGTGCTTCTTATGGTTGCGGTATCTGTATCTAAAAATTTGACTTCCCCCTCCTGCGATCTCAAGGCTTATCAGCAATTGATGCGGGCAAGTCTGGAAGCTCGAAAAGGGGCGATTGGACCGCGCCGCCGTCACCTCAATCCCCTGAGCGCGCTCGTACAGCTCCTGCAGATCCTGCCCGAAGCTCCGGAAGAGGTGGCCCTCGATGTTCTGGCTTGGTCATCCCTGAGCAGTCATAATTCTTCGACGCAAAAACAAGCCCAGATTGTCGTCCCGTCTGACCTTTCCGAAGTAGAGGTACGGATCGCCGACCTGCAGAACAGTGCGACCCGCCTGATCGAGGATTTGCAGCATGCCATGGCCGAGGGTTCGCTGGAAAAGATGGTGTCCCTTTGCGAACAAAATACGGCTCGCATGGAGTCTGAAATCAAATCCATCGAAGCACTCCTCTAAGACGGTTTGATGACGGCCCAAAATAGCGCAGCCACGCACACCTTCGACAAAATCCCGGACAAGTCATGATTTTGTACCGGTTACCTATCGCCCTGATGAGAAATAAAGTTAGCCCATACATCACAATTTGATCTGTGCTCTCAAATTTTGTTAACTGGAGTCATGGAAGTTAGCCCAATCAGGCCCACGCCGGGAGCCAGTATCGCTGTTTTTGACAGGAATAA
The DNA here is from genome assembly GCA_051009705.1 of Methyloligellaceae bacterium. Lineage (GTDB taxonomy): Bacteria > Pseudomonadota > Alphaproteobacteria > Rhizobiales > CAYWUX01 > JANQOC01. Next base: position 2,285 of record JBPCWG010000449.1, read on the forward strand.
AGTCCTGCTGGTTCAGCGCGGGAAGGTTCGCATGCGCCATATCTGGAGCCTGCCCGGCGGTCATATTAAACCCGGTGAGACAAGCGATGCCACAGCCCTGCGGGAACTTTATGAAGAAGCCGGGATTCACGCCGATCTCCTCGGTCTTGTTACCAGTCACGATGTCATTCTGCGCGATGATCAGGATATTCTGACGGCCCACTATGTCCTGAGCGTCTATTACGGGATCTGGACCAGTGGAACTGCCCGGGCCGGAAGTGACAGCATCGCCGTCCGCTGGATTACTCCGCAAGACATTCCAAACCTTGAGACGACGTCGGGCCTGCAGCAGATTGTCAATAAGGCCCACCGATTATTGAAGGGATCGATCCAGTAGAACCCGGTAATCATAAAACTCCGTACACAAATTAAGATCACAAAGAGTTCAAGGACCGTGTATGGGCATGAAAGAAGGTTTCGGGCAAAATATCCTCGGACAAGCTAAATTTTGACAAGGCGGCTCACAATGAATTCTCGCTTTAGAACTTCATACTCAATACGACTGGCAATTGTATCCCTGATTGCCTTCGCCTGGACGACAAGTGCGACTGTGGCGGAACCTTCGATCTGGAAAATTCAGGGTTGGTCAAAAACAAATTTTGACAAAAAGAGCATTGAATTCAACGAAATCCTGTCCGGAGGACCGCCCAAAGACGGCATACCCTCGATTGACCGTCCCAAATTCATGGCCGCTGCGGAGGAAAAGACACTCGGAGCCCAGGAACCGGTTATCGGTCTGACATTGAACGGCGAAGCAAAAGCCTACCCGCTGCGCATTCTAATCTGGCACGAAATCGTCAACGATAGTATTGGCGGAACCCCGGTGGCCGTAACGTACTGCCCTCTCTGCAATTCTGCGATCGTCTTCAAGCGGGAATTCAAGGGCAAGCTTCATGATTTTGGAACAACAGGTAAGCTGCGCAATTCCGATCTGGTTATGTATGACCGCCAGACTGAAAGCTGGTGGCAACAATTTACAGGTACCGGCATAGTCGGCGACTATACGGGACACGAACTGGAAACCGTTCCGGCACGCCTTGAGTCTTTCGAGAAGTTCAAACAGCGGCACGCGGACGGAAAAGTCCTTGTTCCGGCAAATGCGAATATTCGCCAATATGGTCTCAACCCCTATGTCGGCTACGATTCCCGGACCGCGCCTTATCCCCTGTTCCAGGGTGAATTGCCGAAAAACATTAATCCGATGGCTCGAGTGATCGTCGTCAAGTCCAATGGCAAACCCAAGGGCGTGACCATGGACCTCGTGCGGAAATCCGGTTCGGTCAAGGTCGATGAGGTAACGATCGCATGGGAGAAAGGCCAGAATTCCGCCCTCGACAATTCTTCCATAAACAAGGGCAAGGATGTCGGCAATATTACAGCGCAGAAGAAAAACGGCGGCAAGGTTGAGGACGTAGTTTACGATGTAACCTTCGCCTTTGTGTTCAAGGCTTTCTATCCCAGCGAAGAGATTCGCCAGAATTAAGACGTCAAGCCTTCACGGGCGGATCGCAAAAGGCCGGATCGAAGTCTCTACCGATACGGCCAAAAATTTGCCTTTGTGATCGAGATCCAGTATGTGTCCATCAGGCGACACACTGAAATTTCGAAATATGCAAAGCCAAGAAACAAATTCCGTGAACGGCCTATTCTCAATACGCATGAACGGATACCGGAGGCGAATGCTGCGCTCCCATGGCAACCGGCGTCTGGTGGTTACCCTCCTCCTCGCCGCTTCTCTGAGCCTTGTTTCAAGCCTGCCGGCCTCTGCTCAGAGCACTCAGAATCAGGATACCCGTCCGTACGATACAAAGCTTTTCCGGCTTTCTGAAATTCTCGGAGCTGTGCACTATCTAAGGGGATTGTGTGGATCCAATGAAGGGCAATTATGGCGCCAGCAGATGCAGCAACTGCTTGATGCGGAAGGGACATCGGCCATTCGCCGCGTGCGATTGGTTAAGAATTTCAATAAAGGCTATCGCAGCTTCCGCCGGACTTATCGCAACTGCACTCAGCCGGCCACAGTGGTGCTCGACCGGTTTATAACCGAAGGTGCTACCCTGGCCGACCGACTTGTTAACGAAAACAAGTAAATGGCCTGATTTCGCCACATTCGATACCCGACTTCGCCTTAAAAACCGCAAAGGAACGGTTTACCTTGTTGTCAATTGAAACGGGCACGATTCGAAAGCTGTGCTAGGAATTCTTTGAGAACAATCAGGACGCCGGACAGTTTTTGCGCATGAACAAAAATAAAATTGTAAATTCCCTGCAAAGTTTGGAATCGACCGCGGAAAAGCGGTTGAACAATGTCGCACTCAGCTACATTCAGGAAGCTTGGGACGAAGCAATTCTGGACGGGCTGGAACCTGAAATGCTGGTCAACGCCGCCCTGTACGCGGCGTTCTGTGATCTCGTTGATACATATGGCGAAGACGCCGTCGCCTCCATGGCCGAAGGCCTTTCCAAACGTATTCAACATGGAGAATTTACCCTGAACAGGATCACGCAATAGATTTCTTCGCACTTAATATGCGTCTCGCAACCCGCATTTCTTTGCTTCCCCCCGGCATTAAAATCCCGAAAATAAACTTAACAATTAACCGAACAGGTTAGGGGTGAGGTGGAAACCTCCATTGTTACCGATAATTTGCATTTTTCTCCGAGATTGGATGATCTCGGAAATTGATTTGCCGTGTCCGATTGATTAAAACCTACAGTGCAAACTAAAAACGTCTGATCCGAAATTGGGGGGGGGGGGGAAGAATTGCTCTTGCAAGTCACATATTCTGCAATATTCCTGACACTGATTTTCGCGGTGAGCGTAGCCATTCCTAACCCAGAGCACAGGCAAGTCCTGGCGCAGACAACGGTACAGGATTCCGGGAACGGGAAGCTGTCGAAACCAGAAGTTCTTTACGATCCAGACCTGTTGCCTGAAAAAGTTGCAGACATGCGCAACCAGATTTTGATGGCGGCACGATCCGGCGAAATCGAGGCTTTACGTCCGGTTCTTGAAGCCAGTGAATTACTTCCAGTCCTTGGAGACTCACCTGTCTCCGATCCCATTGAATTCTGGCGCACCCAATCCTCCGATGGACACGGTCTGGAAGTGCTGGCAGCGTTAATGGAAATCTTCAATAGCGGCTTCGTCCGAATCAATTCGGATACTCAGGATGAGCTTTTCATCTGGCCGTATTTTGCCGAATTCAAACCCGACGAGCTGACACCGACGCAATGGGTCGAACTCTACCGCCT
>JBPCWG010000450.1:0-3250 GCA_051009705.1 Methyloligellaceae bacterium
TTTTTGCCGATAAACCACTGTTTGTGACGCTGCTGCAGATCCCGGGCGGTAACATCATTGACGATGGTATAACCAAAAACATGGTCGTAGGCATCCTCGCGCTTTATACCGCGGCCACCCTTGCCAAGGACGACAGTTAGTTCGCCTTCATAGTCCACCGTGTTCGTGGGATCGAGATGCCCGGGTATCGGTTCACGGTCAGCAATGATCGTGGATGTGCACTTGGTAAAAATCGGCGGATGGTCGGGTATGAGCTGGCTGCTGGAAGCATCATATCCACTGCTTCCAAACTCATTGGCGTGATCATAATAGTTCTTCCCCACACACATGATATTGCGTGGTGGGCGCGGCATGGGTGCCATCAACTTCACATCAGACAGCGAGATTGTTTCTATCCCCGGAGATTTGAGCACTTCCTTTGCCCGTTGCAGAGTACCTTCACCACCTTGGATAAAGGTAACAATATCCGACGGGATTATTGCATCGGCCTTATTGAGATCGATGAAACTGTCGTCATCTACTTTTGCCCCCAACCTTTGTGCCCCGTTCAGTTCAACCGTGATCAATTTCATAAAGTGTTTCTCCACCCTTATTTTAAGACTTACATGGCATCAATTGTCGATCCGCAACATCTGAGCTTCATTGTAGCGTTCCCCGGAAGCTGCCCCGGCCCGAAAAACATTGTTTAAATGTTCGATTGTGCCGGCGTCCAGTACTATTTCCACAGCTTGGACATTCTCTTCCAAATACGCAACTCTTTGGGTCCCCGGAATGGGGACAATGTCATCTCCCTGTACTAGCAGCCAGGCTATGGCAAGCTGAGCCGGTGTCAGCCCCAGTTCGTCAGATGTCTTTGCCAAGGCTTCGACGAGCCGATAATTTTTTTGCATATTTTCATCGGAAAACCTGGGTAATCCCCGCCTTCGATCTCCCTTGATCAGGTCGCTGGCACTTTTGAATGCACCGGATAAAAAACCGCGACCAATTGGGGCGTAGGCGACAAATCCTATGCCCAGTTCCCGGCAAGTCCGCAGGATTTCCAATTCCACTTCCCGGCTCCACAGTGAATATTCAGATTCGAGAGCCGTCAGGGGGTGAACCGCATGGGCTCGCCGAATGGTTTGAGCACTTGCTTCCGAAAGACCGATATGACGGACTTTTCTCTGCTCGACCAGGATGGACAGCGTACCGATTGTTTCTTCGATTGGTATTTCCGGGTCGACGCGATGTTGATGGTAAAGGTCGATTGCTTCTATCCTCAGTCGTCTCAGGCTTGCCTCACAAGCGGCCCGGACATATTCCGGACGACCATCCACATGACCGCCTGCGGGATTGTGTATCTGACCGAATTTGGTGGTCAGAACGACATCGTCTCGCCGCCCCTGGATAGCTTTTGCGATCAGCTCTTCGTTGGCACCATTTCCATAAGCATCAGAAGTGTTGAGCAGGGTCACACCGAGATCGAGTGCGCGCTGTATTGTTTCAATGGATCCCTTTTCGTCCAACCCGCCATAGGCCGTGGACATCCCCATACATCCCAGTCCTATCGCGGATACGCTCAGACCTGGCTTTCCCAATTGTCGTCTATTCATTGACGATTTCCCGTACCTGGCAACAATAGGTTTCAGCGCGGATTGAATTCAACAATGTCGAGACCACAATCCCGGTCAAAAAGATAAATCAGCCCCCGGTGATCGACATCCACATCATTACTTTGCGGAGACGAATAGCCCTTAACTGGTTTTGGAATAAAATGCCCGACCTCCTTCGGATTTACCGGGTCGGCGCAATCGACGATACGCAAACCGCCACTGAACCAGGTACAGTAGATCAGATTGGAATCAAGTTTTTCCCGGAACTGGTGGGCACCGAAACGACCCCCTTCAACCCGGGACCAGGGCGACATCCATTCCGGTACATGGAAAGATGACAGGGCAAATATATTGTCGAAATCCGTCACATCAAATAGCCAGAGATGGGCAGGTGGTTCTCCGGGTCCTGGCGTACGTGCATGCTCTTCATCGACAACGGCGGCAATTCTGCGCCCGTCAATCAGGTTTTCAAAAGGGAGCACGGTATGTGTCGGTTCTTTCACCGGCGGGTGGTAGTTATGCTCGGCGATTGTTTTGGGTCTTCTCATATCGGAGACATCGAGGACTTTGAAGCCGGCATTCCAGACGGCCGCCCACATTTCATTTCCGTGCCTCAAGGCATGGTGCAAGCGATTGCCGTAACCTTCCCAGTGAGGCTGCTCTCCCCCGGCTATATGCTGGCCGGGCATCCACCAGCGTGAAACTTCTTCGGGTTTCTCGGGATTTTTCAGATCGTAGGTGACCAGAATATTACCGATATAACCGTCCATTTCCGTGGAAATATAGGCAAAGTTCTCATCCATATCGAACCGATGAACACCAAATCCGTGGGTTCTGACATAGGCGAGCATGCGCGGAGATGTCACATCGGATATATCCCAGACCTTGAAGCCGCCATCCTTGTACCCCCTGGCAACAGCCGCTTCGAGTTCAGGTATATCTTCCAGCCTAACGCCTATTTCTTCAGCAACGTCATTGTCCGTAACTGTCCCTCCATTTTGCTCAAGGGTTTTTCGTGCCGCCGAAATTTTCTCTCCCTTGCGCAGAAAGTGCCGTTGATTTTGTTCGACATTGGTAACCATCAGATCTCCGGCGACCCGAACCTTGTGGGTGTGGGAATATTCTGAGTCCGTTTCGCACTGCCAGACAATCTTTGGCGAGGAAGGATCTGAAACGTTTATTATTGTCGTACCGTGGGGCGGTTTCATATGGCCGACGAATATATGGTCGTTCTGGTAGATGATCTGGCCGCCGCCAAGGAGATCCATATGGCCTAAGAGTCCGACGTTCTGTTTTAAGAACGCATCGTGATCTTCACTCACCTGTTTCCTCCGTTTTTTTTTCAACATAACGTTGCTGGCAATAAGTGCAAGCGAGGTTTGACTTTTGTGTTCGAAAGACAGAATACTCTCCGAATAAGTCATAACAATTCAAATCAACGGACTAAAGAAACATGACGGAAGAAATCATTAAAATTCTCAGTGCCGGAGCTCCGAAAACGGGCGTGGCCCGCTGTGCAGAACAATTTGCAAGCACAACCGGTCAGAAATTCGCACTTGAGTTTGCGACAGCCCCTGTTCTTCGGGAGCGCGTGAATAACAATGAGGCCAATGCAGACATTGTTGTCGCGCCGGAGAAAGCGTTCACCGACTTCCGGA
>JBPCWG010000451.1:0-9892 GCA_051009705.1 Methyloligellaceae bacterium
TGAGAAGGCGCTAACAGGTGCCTCTTCTTCCATCGCCTGTTCAAGAAGTTGCGCGATTGTCTGGAGTTGCTCATCCAGCAGATTGTCTTCGGAACTGGCCGGGAGTTGCTCAATTTCCGAGGATGACTGAACGTCGTTCTGAAAATATTCCTGGTCAAACTGGTCATACGACAAATAGTCGGTTGACTCGCTCAGGAAATCCGAGGCCTGCGTTTCAGATTGATCGTCGGTCTCGAATAAGCTCGTTTCCTCTTCGAAGAAATTCACGAGATCGGAAATTCGGTTGTCCAGGTCTTCCCGATCATTGGACTCCATCCGAACACCTTCGGCGGATTTCATACGCATGTTCAGATCGAGCACCTGATCGGCGATCAGAGATTTCTTGGTTCCGTCCAGCCCGGTCTCATCATCCAAAATTATGGATTGCGCTTCCTGTGTTACGGATTCTAAATGCTCGCGTATTTCATTGATTTCTTGATTGGTGCGATCGTCGGCAATACCGATTTGATTTACGATCCCTTTAAGAGCTGTTTCGAAGTTTTTTGCGTGATTAGCATCCACATTTTTTGTATGCAGGTTGCCGCGCTGAATACTTTGTTCCAGATCAAGGCTGTCTTCTGATTTCACTGTCATTCTATTCCCCGGGCACGCGATTTGCTGAACAACAAACTCAAGCAAAAAATACCGATGTACTTGGAGAAATTATCAGTTCCCTGGAACTCGGCTCGCTTGAGTGGACCCGCAACGCCGACACAAATGGGGGACCGAATGGTGTCAGAATTCCACTACCGAGTAAAAATTCGGTTAAGTATTGGCGAGATTGTTCTGGAATAGTTGCTGATAATTCAAGTGTTTATAAATTATTAATAAATACTGACTGCGAGAACAATATCGCCAAGCGCTGGCCCCCTGCATATAGAATTGCCAGAAAATAGTACTATATTACAAAGATGGACCAAGGCCTGCGATTTTGTGTTGTCCAGAACACTCAACACTAACGTGAGCTTCTTGTTTGTGAACGCCTTCGAAAAGGACTTTACCGTGTCAGATCGTTTCGGATTGTTTGCGTGTTTTTTTGTGATTGCTGTGACCGCCGGTGCTGTTTCTCCAGCGCTTGCAGAAGAAACGGGCCGTTATTCTATGTCTCAGGTTGAGGACGGATTTTTGAGGCTGGATTCTGTAACCGGAGAAGTTTCACTTTGTCGTAAACAACAGGATGACTGGCGTTGTCGTACCGTTGCCGATGACCTGGAAAAGTTGAGTTCTGAGATCGCAGAACTGAGAGAAGAAAACAAAGAACTTAAGAATCGCCTGGCCGATCTCGAAGCCTTATCCGACCTCAGAAGTTTCAAGGAAAAAGAAGGTGATATTGATTTACCTAAAAAAACAGATGTCGATAAAGTTATGAAGTTTGTCGAAGACATTCTGCAGGGAATAAAGGACATGACAGAAAGACTTCAAGAACAGAAGGAGCCCGAGACCTCGCTGTAAAGAATGGATATTGACATTGGTCGGATAGAAAGCGCTCAGGCTGGGTTGTGTGCAAGGCCAACTTCCCGACGTATTGAATTGGGTGCGCGGCCAGGAAGAAATATTCTCAAATCGAAGAAATTCGCAAATGAGCGATAGCAAAGCGTTACAATACAGACAGGATCAGCTGAAGTTTCAAACCAATGGGCCCGGTTTTCTCGATATAACCCATGATGTACAGAATTGGCTTGACCGGCAATCCGCCGATCAGGGTCTTCTGACACTATTTATTCAACACACATCTGCTTCCCTGACAATACAGGAGAATGCTGATCCGGATGTATTGCGGGATCTCGTCGACTCTCTTGACGGACTGGCGCCCCAGTCGTCGCACTATCGCCACAACAGCGAGGGAGCTGATGATATGCCGGCGCATATTAAGACGATGCTCACATCCTCTTCCTTGAACGTTCCCGTCAGCAATGGAGCCATGATGCTCGGGACGTGGCAAGGGCTTTATCTCATCGAACATCGCACCCATCGTAAGTACAGAACTCTAGTCCTTCACTTTTCCGGTGTGATCAAGAAGCGCGGCTAATCCCGAAATCAGGTGGATTGGGAGTTCTTATGCCGTGGCGCAAGGCGGTGGGCGCGATCATATAATGTTTCGCCTCCTGGAACCCGCACATCATCGAGAACTTCCAGTACGCTGGTCGATGGTCTCGGTGATACGATCGTCGCCAAAAGGCCGGCGGCAAAACTGAGGGGCAGGCCAATGATACCGGCAAGTATGTTTTCCAAACCAAAGAATACCGGAGATCCGGTTAGCTCAGTCGTCCAGATATAAAATGCCGTCACCCCGAATCCCGTAAGTATCGATACGAGGGCGCCAAATGCGTTAAATCGACTCCACCAGATCGACAAAACCAACGCGGGAAACAAGGTTGCTCCAGTCAAGGACACAGCCCAGAGAAATAGCTTCAATGGATCGAAATCGAGGGGTACCAGAAGCCAGATCGTTATAACAGTTACTAGGCACATCATGATACGCAGAATAAGAACGCGATTTTTGCTGGGACCTGGGGCCCAGGAAAGGCCGTACAGCAGGTCGTCGGCAATCATTTTGCTTATTGTTGAAATCTGAGCGCTGGCGCCGGCAAAGGCCGCACCCATCAGTGCCACAACCGTCAGGGCGATAACCGAAAATGGCAAATTGGATAGTACTGGAAGGATCAGAAATACACCATCTCTCGAAATAAGAATTTCATCGACTTCGAGCCGGCCATTCTGGTTGGCATCGCGAAGTTCCAGAAGGTTGCTGTCGGTCAGGAGTGAGAGGCTTGCTGGTAGCAAATCGATGTTTTGCCGAACCAAACTTTCCATGACCAGATATTTGGAAAACACGGCATAGGCAGGTAGAGACAACAACAGTACGCCGGTGAGAAGCAAGGCCCACGCATAAGATTTGCGCGAGTCGTAGACGTCAATCGTCATTGAAGCCCGACCCAGCAGAATCGGCAATGTTGCAATTCCGGTGGTGACACAGACCGTTACCAAAACAAAACGGGTTGCATTGAGCGAACTGAAAAATGAGGATTGTATAGCCTGCAGGTCGGGAGTTGGGATCTGAAATCCGGAACTCGTAATTTGTGCGGAATCAAGACCGCTGACTCTTTCCAGTCCCACGAGGTCATCAAACAATGTCCCGTAGGTAAGTTGCCCGAACGGCAGATTTGTTTCAATCGTCGAAGCAATTGTCAGGGGGATCAACAATCCTACCAATACCAGAATTAGAATCGCGCTCAGGATCCAGGACAAGGATTGAGCGCCTCCTCCCAGGATGGAAGCCAGCAGAACAACTCCCATGATCACTAAGAATGTCGTCGATGGTAGATCGAAAATAATAGCTGCAGAAAACAATGCTATCTTCAGTTCCGCAGTTAACAGCAGCAATGCAGGCGGAACCAGTGTTAAAAAGGTAAGCAATCGCAATGTTCTGTTGTGAAACCGGAAGGAGAAATATCCTGGGATTGTAAATGCACCCATTTTGCGCAAATAGGGCGCAAAGCAAAGTGCAATTGTGAGGAGCGCGGTAATCCAAGCAAGTATCAGGGGTAAGGCGCCGATACCGAAGAAAAACAGGGCTCCCAGAATCAGAACAATACCTGAAGCCCCGAAACTGGATAGGCTGATGGCAAATCCGTTAAAACTGGCGGGAATGGAACGGGAAGAGACAAAATTGGCATGGACATCGTTTGAGGCCGCTGTCAGTCCAAGCGCGACCACCAATACCATAAGGACAACTGCCAGAATCAAGCTGATGTTCCCTTGGGTTGTCCCTAATTGTTCCAAAAGGATTAGCAGGACGACAAGAGATATCAGTGCGCTGGTAAAGATCGCAAAATACAAACCCAAACGCGTGGAAGTATAAGATCGTCTGATCGACATCGTTGTCTGACCTAAATTTCTTCAATCATGCGGTGACGATGATCCAGATTATCTTGCCGGTCGACGTACCAAAAACAAAGCAAAACGGCGAGGATGACCATGCCCTTGGAGATAATCAGATAGCCAAGAGGGAATCCAAACAGGTTAAAATTGTTCAGAAGTTCGAGAAAGTTGATGGCGAGAATTAAGACGCCGAAATAAATCGCCGAAATGGATGTGAGAATAAATCTTGTGCCTATCCAGTATGGACCGCGTTTTGAATTTTCACTCATGAATTTCTTGGCTCCCGGCGGATAAGAATATCCGCATTGTTGTTCTCGAAGTTTGTGTTTTCAGTGGGGCAGAGGACACGGAACTCTGGGTTACTCTTTCCTACATGTCAAATCGAGCTGAAATTGGGGGAGAATCAATTTATTATACCAAAAAATTAGGAGTATCCGGGACTTGACATGGACTACACTCTCGCAATTGGCTGATAGAGTTGAATTTGTTATGCTTGGCTGAACAGACCTTGAGAAAGAGTGATCATCATGATGGCAAACTATCGTTTGGTAATCGTCGACGACCATCCGCTCTTTCGTGATGCACTTAGCCAAGCCCTGACGGCTAGCTTCGATGGTATTGAGATTACGGAATTTGGAGATCTCGAATCTCTTATTTCTGGCCTTCACGATAACCGGGAATTCGATCTGATCCTTCTTGATCTCACAATGCCGGGAGCTAAAGGACTATCAGGGCTGATGTATCTGCGTGCCCAGTATCCCGAAATTCCAACCGTAATAGTTTCAGCCAATGAAGAACCTTCCGCCATTCGCAGATCCCTGGAGTTTGGTGCATCGGGCTTTATTCCCAAATCACTGCCTGTGGATACCATAAGGTCGGCCATTAAATCGGTGCTCGAAGGAGATGTGTGGATGCCGCCGGATCTTGATCTCGAGGCGGCTGGTGACCGTCAACTCGATCAACTTGTCTCGCGTTTGTCGACTTTGACACCGCAACAGGTGCGCGTGCTTATCATGTTGAGCGAGGGGCTACTCAACAAACAGATCGCCTACAATCTGAGTGTGTCCGAGGCGACAATCAAAGCCCATGTCTCGGCTATCCTGCAAAAACTGGGTGTCGACAGTCGAACCCAAGCGGTTATTGTGGCTAACAAGATAAATCCCCTCGAATGGCAAAAGGATCTTCATTGACGTCTGCGGCGGTATTGCCTACTCGGCCGCAACACGACTGATTTTGAATTGTGCCATGAGTGCTCGTAATTGCGCCGGTTTCAAAGGCTTTCTGAGGAGATGGTGACCTGCGGCCTTGACTTCTTCCTTGACTTCTACAGACCTGTCGGCGGTTACAACAATTGCTGGTAGTTCCAATTGCAAGTGTTGCTGGACGAGTTGGATAGCATCGAGTCCAGTTTGGTCGTCCAAGTGATAGTCGACGATAAGAATTTCAGGGAACAAGCCAGACTCCTGAAGCAGGAGGAGTGCTTCTTCACCGCTGGTTGATTTCATCACAGAACATTGCCAGGTTGACAGAAGTTGCTCCATGCCGTCGAGTATGGACTCTTCATTGTCAATGCAAAGAACGGTGCTGCCGGCAATATGTCCAATCCGGGGAAGAGTCAGGGTTTTTGGATCCATCGTAGTTTCGCCCATGTCCGCAGCCGGTAATCTGACTTTGAAAGCGGACCCCCGGTTCAAATTGGAAGTAACGGATATCTCATGATTCAAGACGCGCCCGATACGCTCGACAATCGACAATCCGAGACCCAGTCCGCGGGCATCGGTTTTTGAGGAGGTCAATCGTTGAAACTCCCGAAAAATGATTTCCTGCTCGGGTTCGGGTATTCCGGGGCCTGAGTCGTGCACTTCGATTGAGACTTGATCTCCCTGTCTTCTGCAGCCGACAACAATTTTCCCATAATCCGTATATTTGATTGCGTTGGATATGAGATTCTGCAGGACCCGGCGAAGTAACCGGCGATCAGAACGGACCGCGAGGTCTGAGCCCACGACAACGAATTGTAGATTTTTTTCCGCGGCAATGGGACTGAACTCCAGCTGTAGCTGGTCGAACATATCACTCAGTAAAAAGTTCGAAAATTCAGGTCGCATGGCGCCAGCGTCGAGGCGGGATATGTCGAGTAGGGCATTTAGAATTTCTTCGACAGCTTCAAGAGAGGCATCAACGTTTTGAACAAGTCTGCGCCCATCCCTCAAATTGTCGCGTTCGACTAAACTTGTTGTATAGAGCCGTGCCGCGTTCAATGGCTGCAAGATATCATGGCTGGCAGCGGCCAAAAACCGTGTTTTGTCCAGATTGGCTTCATCGGCCTTGATTTTTGCCAGGGCCAGTTGCTGATTGACCTCCGTCAGTTCGGCTGTTCGTTCATGCACGCGGCTTTCCAGGGATTCATTGACACGAGCCAGAACTTCGGCAGCCTCGACCCTCTCTGTAATGTTTGTGTAGGTAACAACAATTCCCCCTTGGGGCATTTTTTCGGTTTGAATCTCGACAACCTTTTTGCCGTTATCGAGTCGTTCCTGATAGGTTTCGCCGGATACCACGTGTTTTTGAATGCGATCGGCAACCAGGGCATTGCTATCCTGGTCGGAACGGGAGTTCGTATTGGCGATGAACTCGATGATCTGATCCAGGGGAACGCCGACGCGGCCAAGTTTTGTCGGCAGGTTTAGGAGACCGCGAAACTGCCGGTTCCAGCAGATCAACCGCACATCCGCGTCAAATATCGCGATCCCTTGGCCAACCTGGTCGAGGGCGGATTGCAGCAGGTCGCGATTGTATTGTAGAGCTTCGGAGGCGTCGTCGAGCAGCTTGAGTGCGCTTTTGTGGCCGACATTCCGGCGTCGTAGTAGTAAGGAAAGCACAAGTCTTGATGACGCAGCTCCGATCGCACTGGCGAGCAGATGTTCCGTAAACCTCAGGATCTGGACATCGGCATCCGCTTCGTTGTTCAATACAATGTTCTGACTAGCAGCGTATTCATTGAACGACCTGTGGGTTCGTTCCTCTCCCAGGTAACGGGCGGCTGTCTTTATCAATTCGCCGACGCTGACCGAAGTCCGTGACAGTCGAAATGTGGGTGCCGGGGGACGGGGAAAATCTTCAACGATAAAGGCATTTGCCTGTAACCGCTCGATGGGTTCCTGCTGTCCGCTCATGGAAAACGTTACATAGGCTGTCACGTTAACGATCAGGCTCCAGAAGACACCGTGTGTCAAAGGGGCAAATTCGAGATTGAACAGAACCTCGGGGCGGAGCAGTGAAATGCCGAAAGGACCGTTGGTAAGAAAATTCGCCGATACCAGGCCTGAACTGGCGAATGACGGTAAAAGCAGGGTGTAAGACCAGACGGCAAAACCAGCGACGATACCGGCAATGGCTCCTTTCGCTGTCGCGCGCCGCCAAACAAGACCAATGAAGAATGCCGGCGCAAATTGGGCAATTGCCGCGAATGAAAGCAGACCGATCGAGGCCAGCGGATAACCTTCACCGATGAGCCGATAGAACAAATAACCCAGGATCAGTATCGCGAATATTGCCGATCTTCTGATGTTGAGGAGAACGACCCCCATATCCTCGCGATCCGAAACACTGGAGGAACGGCGCAGGATCAATGGTACGGCGATCTCGTTGCACACCATGATGGAGAGTGCAATCGTTGCGACAATGACCATCGCCGTCGCCGCCGAAAGTCCACCGACAAAGGCAATAAATGTAATGAACGACGCGTCTGCGGACATAGGCAGGGCAAGCACAAACATATCGCTGCTTACCTGTCCATTTTCGAAAGTCAGTAGCCCGGCAATCGCGATGGGCACGACGAACAGGTTGATAATGATTAGATAAAGAGGAAACAGCCAGGCTGCCGTTTTTATTTCCCGGGTCGTGTTGTTTTCAACGACCGCAACATGGAACTGGCGTGGTAGCAATATTATACAAACCAGGCTCAGATAGGTGACTGTCAACCAGTTGCCACCATTAAGGCCGCGACTGAAGAGGTTGCGAATTTGATCGCTTTCACTGGCTTGCTCGATCAGCGGTCCCAGCCCTCCAAACATGCTGAAGGTGACAAACACGCCGACAATGACGAACGCCAGGATTTTAACGATAGACTCGGTCGCAATCGCCAGCATCAGGCCTTCCTGATTTTCCGTCGCATCAATGTGCCGGGTACCGAATAGAACCGAGAACACGGCCATGGCAATGGCGATAAACAGGGCTGCGTCGCCAAACGGAAGACCACCCTGAGCAGTTGATGCGAGTCCCACAGGATTGAGGAGCGTGGTGAATGAGTCCGAAACGGCTTTGAGCTGCAAGGCGATATAAGGAATGATTCCTGCGACGGCGATGATCGTGACAATGGCGGCGAGAGACTGGTTTTTGCCGTAGCGCGCTGCCAGGAAGTCCGCAATGGATGTGATATTGTGCCTTTTACTCAGCGTCGCAATACGGTTTACGATCGGCCAACCAATCCCGATCATGATGATTGCGCCGAGGTAGACCGGGATAAAATCTAGTCCTGAAGTGGCTGATAATCCGACGCTTCCAAAAAAAGTCCAGGACGTGCAGTAAATTCCCAGGGAAAGAGCGTATATGACGGGACGGTTGCGATTATGGGTTTCGTTTCGTGAGATTCTGTCGCCATAATACGCGACAGCGAATAGAAACCCCATATAGGCAAGGGCCGCGGTTATAATTACCCAACTATAGAACATTTCCTCAAAGTCAATTTATTGGTTTTTCCTACAATAAAACAAACTGACGTCTGAGGATAGTGCTTGGTGAAACTGGGATTTCCTGAATTATTGGAATTTTCTTGAGTCAGGCCGCAGAGTTAATTCAGCAGGTGAAACAGATGGGTATAAGATTTAGTTGCGATCAAAAATTTTCAACAACAGGTGGTGTCAACATTTTGCCTCACACCATCCTTTTTTTGGCCGCGAATCGCGGTTAATCAAAGAACCATTGTTTCGGAGACATACGTGTATTGAGTAATTGTCTGGTGAAACATAAAGCCCTGGATCACTGTATGCGTATCGGATCCGGGGCTTGTTCGTTTCTGGGGTCTTTTGACTTCGGGTCTAGCGCTGGTGATATCGGCGCTTTTGAGTCCGTTTCCAGCAACCCCGATAAGCCCACCTATGATCCGTCCAGCGAGCCGGCAGTTTTGATGCCCCATGATCCCGTCGGTGGTGGGATCTTGCCGCACGGTAAGAGGGGTACCGGCACTTAGTGCGTTTGAATTCCTTGCGAGGGTGAAAATAATGTCGATCATTGACAATCGGAGCCGGCGTAAAGTGGACCGTTGCTGCTTTGGTTCGATGGTGATGCGATCTGTCACCGGCTTGGGCAATATTCGATGTCGCAAAAACAAAGAGAGCTGTACTCAGGACGAAGGCAAATTTAAGCATGGTACTCACCGTTTGGTTGAAATTGAACGAGGTCTGGAAACTTCGATCGATAAACCAGGTATTGGGACTATTCTGCATTAGTCTCGCTTATCAATATGTCGGAATTCCAGCGCAAATGGTCTGCGTTTTCGATTGCCGGCCAGCATTACATATCAGACTGGCCGCGATAATCCTGGATTTTGGTTGTCCGTAGTCCTTGCAGGCCATGGGCCCCAAGCTGGCGTTGCCAAAGTAGAAATTCTTCGACTGACAGGGAATAGCGCTCGCAGGCTTCTTCCATGGAGAGCAATCCGCCTCGTACGGCTGCAACGACTTCGGCTTTTCGTCTGATGACCCAGCGACGGGTGTTTGCAGGAGGCAGATCCGCAACAGAAAGCGGGCTACCATCAGGTCCAATAACGTAACGGGTTCTCGGATATATGTAATGTGTCATTGTTATCTCTTTACTCGACCAGTTGAGGTTAATGGCCTGATATGAGCAAGAGAAATGCCAATTCTGGAAATATAGAAATATTGAATTGGAAGGGTGATGTTAAGGTAAA
>JBPCWG010000452.1:0-4243 GCA_051009705.1 Methyloligellaceae bacterium
GAAAGAGGGGTTCATCTTCAAAGGAACGGGTTCTGCGCAATCCAGATCGCTGAGATCTCTGGTGCACTGGTTGGACGGTGAACTTCCAAACACCCGGGGCTATGGAGCGTTTGATGTTTCTTCGAAGCTTGAAATGCGTGGAAATGAAATTGTTTTCGACAATGCGAAACTGAAACTAGACAATACCAACGCCGTCGCCAGCGGAAGGATCAATTTGTCAGGATCCAAACCTGTGGTTAATGCCAAAGTAGCAGCCGATCAAATTGACCTGAGCGCTTACATTTCGGCATTTGGCGAAATGGCAACCCGAAAGAGCCAGGGGCTGGTCAATCAGGACAGGCGGTCCCTGACAAATCTGATAGAGAGTATCAACCAGCCGAATTCACAGGTTGTGGTAACCGGTTCGACGGCAAAATCGAATTCTGATCGGGTCGCCAAGAAATCAGATCGCGCGCCGACGAATAGTGAACTCAGTGTGGAGGGATTGAATTCAGCAAATCTGGATGTCAACTTCCAATTGGAGAAACTTCTATTCAGCAATATTCAAATCGAAAAGAGCAATATTGATGTTCGTTTAAAAGATGGATTGCTCAGTGCTAACCTGAAAAATTTCGGTCTTTATGGCGGCCAGGGACAGGGGCAGGTCAAAATCGATAGTCGGAAATCCGTTCCCGACCTGTCCAGCGTCTTGGATATCAAGGGAGTATCCGCTCTTCCTTTCCTTAAGGATGCGGCTAACTTCGACTGGATATCCGGAAAAACACGTTTGGCTATCGACGTGGTCGGATCCGGGACAAGCGATCAGGAGATCAGATCGAGCCTGCAGGGCAAAGGATCGATCCTTTTCGAAAACGGCGCAATTGAAGGCATAAATATTCCTCAGATCATGCGAGCCTTTGGCAATGGACGCATAAGTGGTTGGTCGCGTGAGACCTCGCTTAAAACAGACTTTAGTGAACTTTCGGGAACATTTACGATCAACAAGGGTGTGGCGAACAACAGTGATTTGCAGCTCACCGGTCCATTAATGCGCCTAACGGGTGGGGGTGAGGTCAATATTGTCAAAGAGAATTTGGATTATGTTGTCCGTCCCAAGCTCGTGGCCAGTTTAGAGGGGCAAGGCGCGCAACAATCAGATTTGCAGGGCCTTGAGGTTCCTGTGCGGATCAAAGGACCCTGGAAAAAACCACGGATCAGTCCGGACATTGAAGGTATCGTGAATGACCCGGCAGCCATGACTAATACGATCAACAATGCAGCAAAAGCCATAAAAAAACTCGGAAAAAACAAAGATTTCGAGTCGATGATTAACGGTGTGTTGAACGGGCAGAGCGGCGGCGATCCGGCAAACCAGTCGGAAGGCCAGTCTTTTAACGCGAATAAAATTCTTGAGCAACTCACTCGCTGAGCTTTATCTGAGTCGTTTCGAACTTAATTCTTCACTTGCAGGCGGATAGTGGCTATTGAATGTGTCGAGCGTCCAATAGTGACAAGAAAGCTGCGTATCTGAATGCAGGTTGAAAGAAAAAAAGTTGGGATCGTTTCACTCGGTTGTCCGAAGGCGCTGGTGGATTCAGAACGCATTATTACGTCGCTACGATCTGAGGGCTACGAGATTACGCCGACCTATGATGGAGCTGATGTCGTCCTGGTCAATACCTGCGGATTTCTGAACAGTGCGCGGGAAGAATCTCTCGAGGCCATTGGCGAAGCCATAAACGAAAATGGACGTGTCATCGTTACCGGATGCCTGGGCACCGAAGCTCAGTTAATCGAAGAAAAATATCCCGATGTACTGGCCATCACCGGGCCGCATCAATATGAAGCTGTTCTTGAAGAAATTCACAAATATGTACCGCCGACAAAGAATCCGTTTCTGGATCTCATTCCTGAATCCGGAATTCGACTTACACCACGGCACTATGCCTATCTGAAAATTTCAGAAGGCTGCAATAATAGCTGTTCGTTTTGTATTATTCCGCAATTGCGCGGCAAACTCGTTTCCAGAAGTGCTTCCATGGTCCTGCACGAGGCCGAGGCGTTGGCCAAGGCGGGGGTCAAGGAACTCCTGGTTATTTCACAGGACACAAGTGCTTACGGGGTGGACATCAAATACGAGGAAAGTCGATGGAAAAACCGGACCGTTAAAGCAAAATTCTTCGACCTGTGCTCCGAACTGGGCCAACTGGGAATTTGGGTCAGGCTCCACTATGTTTATCCTTACCCTCATGTTGACGAGGTCATACCCTTGATGGCGGAGGGTGTTGTACTCCCCTATCTCGATATCCCGTTTCAGCACGCGAGTCCAAAAATCCTGAAGTTCATGTGCCGACCGGCCGCGCAAAGCAAACAACTGGAACAACTCACTCAATGGCGCCGTCTTTGTCCTGAATTGTGTATTCGATCCACATTCATCGTCGGATTCCCGGGGGAAACCGATGAAGATTTTGAAGAGCTACTAGACTGGCTGAAAGCGGCAAGACTCAATCGCGTCGGATGTTTCAAATACGAAAACGTGCCGGGCGCCGTTGCAAATTCATTGCCGGACCCTGTTGCCGAGGAAGTAAAAGAAGAAAGATACCATCGGTTGATGCAGACGCAGCAGCAGATCAGTGCCGAATTGCTTGCGGAAAAAATCGGCAAAAAGGTCGATGTGATTGTCGATGAAGTTGATGCAGAAGGTGCAATAGCCCGATCGGTCTGGGATGCGCCGGAAATAGATGGCAGCGTTTTCATAAATGGCGACACGAATTGTCAGCCTGGTGATATTCTAAGCGTTCGGGTAACGCGTGCCGATGCCTATGATCTGTGGGGCGAAGTCAGCTAATGACTGCCATGGCCTAATCTCGCCTTTCCCCTTCCCATCGAGTTCTTGTTTTCAAAGAATATACCCGGGAGAAATCTGACAAGTCGTACCGAATTCGTCCCTGTCCGAAGCGGCCGGAGACCAGATCTTGTCATCCCGAAAGAGACTAAAATTCTGGCAAGCTATTGTTTGTTCGCTGTTTTTTTGTGTTGATCCCTAAAATGCCCTCTGTCCGGGAGTAATTCCATCCACAACAAACCGTCCTCGCCCTTCTTGTTATCAACAGTCCGAATCTGTTCTGATTTTTCCGATAGGTGAGGGTATTTTCTCTGATTTCACTCCCAGAGAAATTCGATAGCAAAGGCAGGGGCTATGGCGAACTTCAGAACACATTTGGCCGTTGGAACGATTGCGAGCGGTTTGCTGGCCAGTCTAACAACAGCAGCGGCTGTCGTGACAACCAACGAAGTTATCAGCCTGACACTTGCCGGTGCTCTGGGAAGCGTTTTACCTGACATCGATCTTCAGCGATCGCGATCATCCCGAATTATATTCTTTTTCCTGGCACTTTTCTTGTCGTTCTGTTTCCTGTTTGCGTTTTCGTTCCAGTTCTCAATATTGGAGATGTGGGCGCTATGGATCGGTGTGTTTGTCTTCGTGGGATTTTTCGGTCAGTTTTTGTTTCACAAGTTCGCCAAACACCGGGGTGTTTTCCATTCGATGTTGGCCGCCCTGGTATTCGCTTTTCTTACGGCAATTATCTTCTATCAAGTGTTTGATGCCAATCCCGTCGTTTCTTGGCTAGCGGGATCCTTTATGCTGTTCGGCTATTTCGTTCATTTGTGCCTTGACGAAGTGTACAGCGTAGATTTCGACAATCAGCGGGTCAAACGGTCATTTGGAACCGCGCTCAAACTGATTGAACACCGCAGTTTAGGGGCGTCGACACTCATGGGTATTGTAGCTGTTGCGGCTTTCTTTGTAACACCACCCATGGAGACCTTCTTTGGCGTTGTCGGGTCACAGGATATCTGGATATTTCTCTGGGAAAAAATGCTGCCACCGGATGGTCATTGGTTTGGCATCGATGACCAGAGGTTGAAAGATGTGGCGACTCAGATTTGGCCGGACAATTTGGCTCAGGAACAAATGGTCGATACCATACCAACCGGATCAATCACGGAACAGAAATCGACTCAGTAGCAGATTTCAATTTGGTTGCAGAATCAATCCTGAAAAGACTCCGGATGAGTGCTGGCCCGGATTTAGAATCTTGGCGCTCTAGTCAGTCGGGCAATCTTCGCACGTCACCTGGAGACTCTTTCGCGGCCGCAGATAGTACGTATCTGTTATATCCAAAGTGTTTGGAATGAAATATTGGAACAGCGAGTCATATTCATACGTGATTTCTGCGACGATAACACTGCTGAAGGGTTG
>JBPCWG010000453.1:0-4407 GCA_051009705.1 Methyloligellaceae bacterium
TATGTCAGCCCCAATGGCCGGCAGACTTTTCTAGAGGTCTACGAACGTTCCATGGCCAAGGACGTGGCCCATATCCTCGACAATATTCCCCATGATAAACTGGCGATCCAGTGGGATGTCTGTCAGGAAGTCCTCGTATTTGAAGATTATTATCTCGGTCGGCCGGATAATTTTGAGCAGGAAATATTCGATCAGTTCGCCCGCCTTGCAAGCTGGATCCCCGAGCCCGTGGAGCTCGGCTTTCATATCTGTTACGGCAGTCCCGGCAATGACCATGTCATACGACCCAAAGATTTTGCCCTGTCGGTGAAAATTGCCAACGGCATCGCCGACGGCGTGAAGAGGAAACTGGAGTTCATGCATATGCCCGGGACATTCGGCGCACCGGAAGAGTCCTTTTTCAAACCTCTTGCCGATCTGAAGCTACCGCCGGAGTGCGAGCTGTATCTGGGACTTCTGTTTCAGGATGATGAGGACGGGAATCAGGCGCGGATCGAGATGGCGAAGAAATATGCCCCGAATTTCGGTATCTCCACGGTCTGCGGCTGGGGCCGGGCAAATGCCGACAGCCTGCCGAGCCTGCTTCGCTGTCACCAGGCGGCCCTGGGCGCCGGATAGCCGAGAGCGCCCATTGAGCCGGGACCGCCCATTGGGCCAGGACCGGCCATTGAGCCGGGGGCGCTTATTGATCCAGATAGTATGAATGATGCAGGGGGAGTGTTTCGCTGCCGAAATTTAACGGCGTCAGGTCTTCTATGAACCATTTCTATGAACCGTCTCTATGAACCGTGATGGCCGAGAGATGAGCCGCCGCAAGCGTGCAGCACCTGACCGGTGATAAATCCGGCGTCGGGTTTCAGGAAGAACTCAATGGCGTAGGCAATTTCATCGGGTTCTCCCAGACGATTGATCGGCATTCCCCTGATAAAAGGTTCGAGGGCTTCCGGGCCCTTACCTTCGAGATTGTTGCGGACGAACATTTCTGTGGCCGTCGGCCCCGGGGAGACACAATTGACCGTGATCCCATGGGGCCCCAGTTCCAGGGCCCAGGTCAGGGTCATGCCAACAATACCGGCCTTGGCGGCACTGTAGCTCGTGCGGTTTTCACGCCCGAGCGCCCCTCGCGACGACAGATTGACGATGCGGCCGTATTTGCGCTGTTTCATAGCCGGCAGAACAGCCTGGGCACAGAGAATGGCGGCAGCAAGATTGACATTGATAATATTTTGAAAGGATTCGAGATCCACATCCTCCAGGGGCTGGAGAACATTGTAGCCGACATTGTTGACCAGTGCCGTAATTTCCCGGGTGCGTGTTATTTCCGCCAAAGCCTCTTTCGTGGCTGCGGTATCCGCGAGATCAACGGCATGGAAGTGCCCGGGAAACGTCGCCTCCGGTTTGTTGCGGGCAAGGCCGATGACTTCAAATCCGGATTGGGACAGCCGCTTCGCCGTCGCCAGGCCGATGCCCTGGGTGGCTCCGGTAATCAGGACGAAATTTGCTTCATCCCCGGCCATCAGTCTTTTCCCCGCTGAAGAGTTTCCGGATTAACAACGAGTGCGGGATCAAGGCAGTCACTGAAAAAATCAATAATATTGTTTGCGCATGCCATCGCCATGCGTGCCGAACACTCCTGGGTGAAGGCGGCGGAGTGGGGCGACAGCACGACATTGTCGCAACCGAATAGCGGATTGTCCCGCGTTGGTGGTTCCGTGGCAAAAACATCCAAGCCAGCACCGCCGAGATGACCGGACTGGAGCGCATTAAAGAGCGCGCTTTCATCAACAAGTCCGCCGCGGGCGACATTAATGATCCAGCTCCCCGCTTTCATGGCCTGCAATTCCGGGGCACCCAGCAGATTTTCTGTCCCGTCGGATTTGGGCGCATGCACGGTTACGACGTCCACATTACCCAAACTCTTTTTCCAGTCCTCGACAGCGACATAACCCATATCGGTAATGGCCTGAGACTCGACAAACGGGTCATAGACCAGCACCTTCATGGCGAAAGCCTGGCAGAGGGCCGCAACTTTTCGCCCGATCCGTCCAAATCCCAGAACCAGACAGGTGCGGCCATGAAGTTCCGTTGCGGCAAACCGGTCCCGTTCACCGAACCGGCCCTGGCGTACGGCCTGATCCAGGGACTGTATTCTTTTCGCAAGCGCCAGCATCAGGGCCAGCGTCTGCTCGGCAACGGCACCTGAATTCACATCACCGACAAGGGCCAGGGGAATGCCTCGATCTGTAAGGGCGGGGACATTGACAGTGTCATAACCGACGCCGTGGCGGGCAACGATCTTCAGGCGCGGGGCCTGGGCCACGAGTTCCGGATCAATGCTGGTCATGCGCACAATGATACCGTCAACATCGGCTGTGACCGCCAACCGGTCATCCGCATTATCCGGCCTCTCAACTATTTCAAAACGTCCGTCCCCGGCAAGATGCCGCACACCCAGATCGTTGATTTTGCCGAGAATGGCGATTTTAAGTTTATGGTCGGTCATAATATTCTTAATTTAAAAGCCGGTTCCGGTGGTTTCAGGACCCGAGCCCCGCTGTTAATCGAGGCTCGTGATCCGGCGCGGTTGATGTCTCCTGAATGGCGGAATTATACCGTCAATTCAAGAATATGGAGCCCCAATCCCCAGCGGTCCGACAGGTAAATCAGGCCGGTTTCCCGGTCCACAAAGACATCGTTACTCTGGGGGCACGCCCGCTCTGCATTGCCGGCGGGCATGTAGTGGGCGATTTCCTTTGGATTGAACGGGTTCGACCAGTCGACAATGCGCAGACCGGCATTAAACCAGCAGATATAAAGAAGATCGTCGCTGGTCATGTCGTGCCAGAGATTGTGAGCGCCGTAGCGCGATCCCGTCTGACACCATTTGCTGTCCAGCGGGCGCATGGTTTCCGGGTCGATATCGTGAGGCATATAGGTGCTGGCGATAACCGGCTCATCAATGTTGCGCATGTCGTAAAAGGTTATAAATGCCGGTGGATCGTCACAGTTCACCGTCGTCGTCTCCTGGGCGCAAATTCCGAATTCGGACCCGCGGGGGACGACAAATGTGTGGTAGCAGCCGGGCCAGCCATGGGTCTCGTGGGGGTTTTGCCGCCACTTGATTTCAGGCTTGGACGGATCTTCGCAATCGAGAATGGCGATGCCCCCGTCCCACCAGGCCGCGGTTACGTAATTTCCAAACCCATGGCCTTCATGGCAGTCGACGGAGCGGGCAAATTCCGGATTCCAGGAGAGATCCTCGCCATCCTTCTGTCCCGGCATCCAGGCATGGCCGACGGGTTCAGGATTGGCCGGGTCACTCATATCGTGGATCAGCAGGACCTTCTTGTCGTAGCCATCTTTATAGCCCGAGGAATACATGAGCTTGCGATTGGCATCGTAGACCGGCCGGTGAATGCCATAACCGTCGGCTTCGGCATAGCGCATGAATTTGGGATTTACGGGATCGGTCATGTCGAATACGCGCAACCCCCCGACAGCGTCCGGATATTCATCCCGAAGATCCGGTCGCAACTCCGAATTGGTGATCATGATTTCTTCATTGATAAGCAGGACCTTGTGGGTACGGGCCGCGGGTCCGTCGGAAAGCTGGTTGACGACCTTCGGGTTTTTCGGGTCCTTCACATCGAGAATGGTAATGCCGTTGTGGCCGTTGATACCGGAGGCGGCGACGTAGCAGATGCCATTCCGGACCTTGATCTGAAAGGCATCGCCCCAGCCGCTGAGATCGCTGTGGCCGACGAGGCGGACATTGTGGGCCTGTTCCGGCCAGGGATCGGAAAGCTGGTGGGCTGCGTCGTTGTACTGGTTGGCACCGCGGACGGTGTCGGGATTTCTAAATGGTCGTGCCATATATACTGTTCCTTCTCTTGTCGTTTTTTATTTCCAAGTCTTTCGTTGGTTCAATTGACCATCTCTCCAGGGTCAGAGGAGCGTTTGTGACCCACATATCCGGTATCTGCTTTTAGCAGAATTTCTGTTCTTCAATCCATAGGGAGCGCCCAGAAAAACACCCTTCTCCGGACGGTTGTCGGCGCCGTTTCCGAATGGCCGTTTCCTAGTCGGTGGTATGCAGTTGTTTGTTCTCGATATCCTGTTCATCCCGCTTCTGCTCCCAGGCTTTGGGCTTGAAGGCGAAATAGAGCGCAAAGACAATCATCGCCAGAATAATGATGGCAATGGGCCGGCCGAAAATAAACGGTATTGGATTGCTGAAGGAGACAACCATCATATCCCGGAAACCATCTTCGGCAATGGGGCCGAGGATGAGTCCCAACAGAATGCCTGCCGGTGAAAAACGGTATTTCTGGGCATAATATCCAATGACGCCAAACATCATCATGATCCACACATTGTGAATATTGTTGGCGCCCGCATAAGTGCCGA
>JBPCWG010000454.1:0-2713 GCA_051009705.1 Methyloligellaceae bacterium
AAACCGGAGCCTTGAAACCGCTTGCAATTGCCGCAGAAAAACGTGACCCTTCATTTCCGGATGTCCCGACCCTGAAAGAAAAGGGTGTCAATATGACTGCTGCCCTTAATCGCGGTATTGTCGTACCCAAAGGAACATCCAAGGATAAAATCGAGCACTGGGCCGCAGCATTCAAGGCTGCTGTCGACGATCCTGAGTTCCAGAAAAAAATTGCTGCAAAAGGAACTGGCCTTCAGTACATGGGACCGCAGAAATATGCCGATTGGTTTAAATCGGAGAATGCCCTGTTCACGAAGCTCTACGAAGGCATCAAGAAGTAAACGCTGTTGATTTTTCACAGACTTTAGAGAAAGCCTTTCTGACTCTTGAAAGGCTTTCTTTGCCAGTTCCAACTTCCGGGATCCTTCATATGCAAGGCCTTAATCGCGATACCATAATCGCAATTTTCTTGCTGATTGTTTGCGGCGTTTTCTTTTACAACACAATCGGTATCAAAGCCTTCCCTGAACAAATGTCACCGGCCCTATGGCCACGGCTGATTTTGTCAGTGCTGACCGTTCTTGTTCTTATCTATCTGTTCCAGTCGATCATGGCAGCCGATCCTGTGAAAGTCAGTCATGGCGGTTTTAAAGGCTGGCTGCGGCATTATCAAAACCCGATCTGGTGCTTTTTGTGTTTTTTCATATTTCTGCTCCTGATGCCTTATCTTGGAATGCTGATATCCGGTGTTCTGTTCGTATTTGTTCTGATGACAATCCTTGGAGAACGGTCACCAAGGTCCATAGCGATCAACCTGGCGAGCGCAATTTTCATGGTCGGTGGGATGTGGCTTCTGTTTACCCAAGCACTCGGTGTAATTCTGCCAACTTCTATGTTCACTTATGCGTTTTAAGTTCAGAAAGATAATTGATCCATGATTCTCGAGAATATCATCGCAGCAAGCAGTGAACTCGCCAACATCAATACTCTACTGTTAATGATGCTGGGTGTAATGGCCGGCCTGATGGCCGGGGCAATTCCCGGTTTCACGATCGCGATGGCCGTTGTCCTGGTCCTGCCTTTTACATTTGGCATGACTGCAATCCAAGGTCTGGCAACAATGATCGGGGTTTATGTCGGTGGTCTCTCTGGTGGCCTAATGTCGGGTATTCTCACAGGCATTCCCGGCACCCCTTCTTCAGTCGCGACAACATTTGATGGCTTCCCTCTGGCCCGTGAACGCGGACAGCCGGGCCTTGCTCTGGGTGTGGGAGTCTGGGCGTCATTTTTTGGCGGTATCATCGCCGCAGTCTGTCTCGCTCTGGTGGCCCCGCAGCTCGCGCGTATAGGTCTTGAATTCCAGCCCTGGGATTATTTTACACTGATGATGTTTGCGATAACGGTTACCGCAAGTCTTGCCGGTGAAAACATGATTAAGGGATTAATCTCGGGTATGTTGGGCCTGCTGGCGGCGACAGTGGGTGAAGATGTCGTTGTTGGTGTACCCCGGTTTAATTTCGGTATCGATGCCATAGGCCAGGGCTTCGCATTTTTACCCGTCCTTATCGGGCTGTTCGCTTTTTCCAGGCTGCTGTCAGATATTCAGGATCCGACAACCGCCACACGCAAGCTGGGCACAGGGACTGCGGAGGCGGTCCGTATCGAACATTTGAATTCCGCCAGAGCTGTCTTGACTGATTGGGTGAACCTGCTTCGCTCATCTTTTATAGGCGTTTTTGTCGGCGTTCTCCCGGCTGCGGGTAGTTCGATATCCAATGTACTGGCTTACGATCAAGCCAAGAAGTCCGCAAAAAATCCATCTGAATTCGGCAAGGGTGCCATTGAAGGTATCGTCGCTCCGGAATCCTCCAATAATGCAACGGCCGGTGGTGCCCTCATCGTCATGATGGCTCTCGGAATACCTGGCGATATTATTACTGCTGTGATGCTTGGTGCATTGCTTATTCACGACGTCACACCGAGCCCGTCATTTATCTCGGAAGAACCCGTAATTGCCTATGCGATCTTTATTTCGTTTTTCATAGCAAATTTTATGATGCTGGCTCTCCAATCAGTGACACTCAGGGGGTTCGTTCTGATTACCAAGGCCAGAATTCACATGCTGACTTCGGTCATTCTTTTCTACTGCGCTCTCGGGGTCTTTGCACTCAACAATATCGGTTTCGACCTCTGGACCTTGTTCGGATTTGGTGTCTTGGGGTTTGTTATGAGATGTTTCGGATTCCCGGTTGTCCCCATGATACTTGGCGTTGTCTTGGGCCGTATTGCCGAAGACAGTCTCTCCCGAGTGGTAGCGATCAGCTATGATCCCATTGTGTTCCTGAGCCGTCCCTGGTCGCTGTTCTTCATCATTCTGGCGATCATGTCGATGTTTTTCCCTCTTTACCAGGCACACCGCGGCACACGCCCGTGGGCGAAGTTTTTTGTCCCTGTATTCCTCATGGCTCTGAGTATACCGGTATTCATGATGAACGGGATTGTCAGGCCATCGATAGCCGGAATGATGCTGGTTGGCGGTGTCGTTCTGATTTTTCTCAGACTGAAAAACGGCATGACAGTTTCTGCCCCGCCAGCCAACATGGATTCCAACTGATATCGTGAATCTCAGGCTGATTGGGGAAAAAGGTCCGCCATATAACCTCCGCGCGCCACAACGCGTTTGCGCATTTCCTCCTCGAAGGTTTCAACGACAGATTTTTTTACGCTTTCTCGG
>JBPCWG010000455.1:0-5046 GCA_051009705.1 Methyloligellaceae bacterium
CTCAATCCCAGCAGAGCAAGAATAATTATCACAACCCATTGCAAATCCATAAAATCCTCAACCAATATTTACTTTAAAATGCTTCTTCAAAGTTGTTCAATGCCGTTGAATTGATCGTGGAGAACACGATCCCAATATATTGCCTTAAACGCAAAAAACCTACGTTTCGACTAGCTTATTTGTAATTATGCTTATACGACAAGATTTCGGTCGGCGATAGGTCTGGGAGTGGAAAATTCAAGCAATCAGGGTGGGGGAAAGGCACACAGGTACGAGTTTTGATTTTTTAGGGATCGGGACAAACCGGTAAAACAAGACTGCCTTCCACGCGAATGATTTGGTAAGTTCTCCAAACCGTCACACCCGTCATCCGATGTTTGTGTATCGAGTGTTTATCCATATCCGCCAGAGGCGTTTTGATGTCGACAACAATTACCCTGATATCATTCAATATTCTTGAGGGATTTCGCCCCGTCGGGACCGCGGATGCGGAGCGCCGCCAACTCGACCGGGAGCGGGCGACGATCGCCCGGGATCTGGTCCACAATCACGATCCGGATATTCTGATTCTCAACGAAGCGCTGTTCTGCCGGGAATATGGGAACAGGTCCGTTGACTACGGAACCTTGTTTGAATTTCCGTTTCAGACGTCGGCTCTTTACGACAATGAATGGGGGAATGCGATCCTGTCTAGGTTCGAAATCGAAAACTCGGAAGAAATGAAGATTTACAACCGGGGCGGGCTGATCGCACGGGTTGCGACACCGGAAGGACCGGTGACCATCGCTTCCTATCATCCACATCCAAATCGGTTCCCCATCCACAAGGCGGAGGATTTCAGTCGCCTGGTGGAAGGGCTGGATGGGCCTGTTGTTCTCGGCGGTGATTTCAATTGTATCCATCCCGAAGATCAGCTGGATCATGATCTGCTGATATCCGGTTTTCGGAGATTCAGTGATTGTCCCGCGGACGCGTTAGGGCAATTTGTGGAAAGCGGCCAGCATGTTTTTTCAACCCTGGCAGACCATGGTTTCGAAGATGCCATCCCAATGGACAAACGGCGCTACACTATTCCCACGGATCTAATCTCGACCGACAAAAGTTCGGCTATCCGGATTGATCACATCCTGGCCAACAGCCGGGTTGAAATTCTCGATGGTGAGATTATCCAGGATCGGGACAGCAATCGCGCCAGTGATCATCATCCCGTAAAGATTCTGTTTCGACTGAAGACGTGAGTACAGGTCCTTTGTCTAATCTTAGCCAAAAATTACTGCTTTGCGCTGTCAGGCCCCATAGAAATTATTCATTTTTTAACCCAAATTATGTAAATTATATGATATTCAAAAGATATATTAATAATAATTCTTTCATGAGAATCGTATGCCCTGCAGACAAAATTCAGAATCCGAGGCTTTCGGATGGTCACTGATTTTTGCGGCTGTCCTGTCTTGCTGCCTGCTTTTACTTTTGGTTCAACCCCGGCCAAATAAACCCGTAATTCTTGTTGTCCCGCCGTTTTCAACGAATACAGCAATATTCCAGGTTGTTGCCAGGGCCCAAACTCGTTTGCTTGCCGCCGAAGGTGCAGCCTGGGCCGTGATTGTTTACGATGAGGAACCGGAACTTAGCGAGCGGTTGTATCGTTCCGGTGCCTGGCTCGTTCTCGATCCGACGCTGATTGTTGCCTGCCTGGGACTTTCAGAAAGCAGGGCGCAGAAACAATGGGGTCAAAGGGGATAGGTCACATGTCCGAAGACGAAAGCAGCGTTGAATCCATGGTCATCCAAGATTTGGCTCCCGAATCTGAATCCGCTGACGGCCTGGTGGAGCCGATACCGGGCCTCCAGATGAAGGCTGGAGACGAGATCTCGAGAGATGTGTTGTCAAAGCCACCGCGCGATATTGCCGACACATCCGGGAACAATTCTTCTCTTGATCGGGTCCGCACACAGTTCGCACGTTTTTTCGTTTGCTTTCTCTGGTTCAATATTCTGATCGCGACCGGTGCTTCCCTGTATAACCAGATCTCTTTTGCGCTACCCAACATCGGACTGGCTCTGGCACTGGGTGTAGTGACCACCTGGCTGTGGCGGACCACAGGGCACAGTCCTATCACGCGTTATATATCTTCCGCATCGATGGCCGGAATCGTGGCCATCATTCTGGCGGCGTTTTCCGGATCTCCGTACATACTCGATATTCACATGTACTTTTTCGCAACCCTGGCAATTGTCGCGGGCTGGTATGACTGGCGGTCAATAATCGTCTATGCGGCTGTGGTCGCAGTCCACCATCTCGTGCTTAATTTTGCATTGCCGGTAATTGTGTTCCCTGACGGTTCCGATTTCCCGAGGGTTCTTTTGCATGCCGTTGTGGTTGTGGTGCAATCGGGATTTCTGATCTGGGTCACAGACCGGTTGACCCGCTCGCTCAATGATGCTGATGATGCTGTGAAGGTTTCCGAGCTGGCGAGATCAGAGGCCGAAGAACTTGGAGAGGAGCAGGCTCGGATATCCGCGAGCCAGCACGACCGGCAGGCCAGAACGGAGAATCTGATCAACGGATTCAGGCAGGATGTACAAAAGGTTCTGGTTGTGGTACAGGAACATATGGGGCGCATGGGTCAAACGGCCGATGAATTGTCGGAAGTTTCGGAAGACACGGAGAAACGGACATCAACCGCAACAGAGGCTGTTGAAAATGCCTCCGCCAATGTCACCCGGGTCGCCGCCGCCACGGAGCAGTTGGCGCAATCGGTCAATGAAATTACCCAAAAGACCGAAACGACATCGAAAATCGTCAATGATGCCCGCGAAGCAACCCGGTCCTCTAATGACAAGGTCGCCTGTCTCGCCGATACTGCAAGAAATATCGAAGAGGTCATCGATCTCATACAGGTGATTGCCGAGCAAACAAATTTGCTGGCCTTGAACGCCAAGATCGAAGCTGCCCGCGCCGGCGAATCTGGCAAGGGATTTGCCATTGTGGCCGACGAAGTCAAAGAGCTGGCAAATCAGACGTCGAGCGCAACAGAAGAAATTGCCGCGCAAATCAAGGATATCCAGACCTCCACTGGTGAAACTGTGAGCACAATACAAAAAATCACCGAGACTATGGAGGATGTGAACAGCCAGGCATCGTCTATTGCTGCGGCCATAGAGGAACAGGGTCAGGCTACCTCCCGGATAAGCCAGAATATTCAGCAGGCCGCAGGAGGCACCGAGCGCGTCGCCCGTGATATGAAAGCCCTGAAAACCGCCGTGCGGAAAACCAGCCAGTCGGCAGAAAACGTACAGGGCGGATCCAGTGCCGTCAGCGAACAGGCCGACCAGCTACGGCGGATAGTCAATCGCTTCCTCGATGAAGTGGCTGCGGCCTAGATCAACCGCACCAGTATTTTCTGCTCTCATTCCAATTATCGGGAACGCTGGTCGTAACGGCTTTCTGTTTCAAAACACCGCCGCTTTTCTTTGACAAGGCGGAGGGTAATATGTTCGGCTAACCCTCCAATCCAAACTCGTTCAAAGGGCGGATGAAATGATCACACTATATACATTCGGACCAATGTTCGGCATTCCCGATCCGAGCTCCTTTTGCATGAAAGGGCAGGTGTTGCTGAAGATGGCCGATCTCGACTTCCAGACAGCCACTGCAGATCTGCGCAAGGCACCAAAGAAAAAAGCGCCTTATCTCGAAGATCAGGGCAACATCATTGCGGATTCGACGTTCATTCGAAAATATCTCGAGCAAAGCTATAATATCGATTTCGATCCGGGTCTTTCATTGGCGGAAAAAGGTGTGGCCTGGGCGTTTGAAAAACTCTGCGAAGACAATCTCTATTGGGCGGTCGTCCATTCGCGCTGGATGGTTGATGAAAATTTTGAAATCGGTCCCAGCCATTTCTTCAATGCCATTCCGGCCGTAGTCCGGCCAGGAATCCGCGCAATGGTCCGACGACAAGTCAGGCGCGATCTCAAGGGGCAGGGCATGGGACGCCACACCAGCGGCGAGATTGATGAGTTGGCGACCGATGGCCTGAACAGCATTGCCGCATTTCTCGCAGACAAACCCTATCTCATGGGAGGGCAACCTTGCGGCGCCGATGCCTCCGTCTTTTCTCTGCTGACCGGTCTGATGTGTGACTGGTTCCAAACGCCAATGCGTGAAAGCGCGCTTGAACATGAAAACCTTGTCGCTTACCGGGATCGGCTCATGGTTCGGTATTTTCCGGATTTTGCGCCAACGTCGGATCAGGACTAAGGCTCGGCATGGAACCAGCGCCCGTGCCGAACTTCTCTACCATGAAGTCTATAAAGGCCCGTACTTTGGGAGCGAGGTGACGTCGATGCGGATAGACCGCATAGATCCCAAGAGGCGGAAGTGCAAAGTCCTGCAGTACCGGCAGGAGCAAACCGGCGTCCAGTTCGCGGCGGCAAGCAAATTCAGGTAGACGGGTCACCCCAATGCCCGCAACGGCCAGGGCACGATTCAGCTCCGCACTATTGCATTCCATACGCGATGACACGGAAACAAACACGGACTTTCCGGAAGGATCGCGATACTCCCATCGAGAAGGTGTCCGGGACAATGAATAGCCGAGACACACATGCTGCGACAGCTCCGAGGGGTGTTTCGGCTTGCCGTGCTTTTCCCAGTAGTCCGGCGCGGCCAGGGTCAGGCCGGAAGATGAATTGATTTTGCGCGCCGTCAGGCTCGAATCCGCAAGCCGACCAACTCGGAGGACGACATCGAACCCGTCCTTCACCACATCGACCATGCGGTCATTATAATCGATTTTCAAATCGAGATCCGGGTTGCGATTGAGAAATTCGGGCAATACGTCGGCCAGATAGCCGAGGCCGAAGCTGACGGGAGCACTGATTTTCAACTGACCCTTGGGAACGTCCCGACTTTCCATGATACTCTGTTCGGCCGCAACTGCGCCGGCGATAATGTGACGACATTGTTCGAAATAGAGCGCGCCCATATCGGTGAGCGTCAGGGAGCGGGTCGTACGGTTTAAGAGCCGAATTCCCAGGCGAT
>JBPCWG010000456.1:0-2703 GCA_051009705.1 Methyloligellaceae bacterium
CTATCATCACCAAATTCTGACGCCCCCAAATTTAAAGAAATTGCAAACTCACCAGGTTTGTCGAAACTGGCATTGTATGTATGGTTGAGAAGCCCACATCCGACAATGCCCAATTTGGCACTCGAAATCCAGGATGAAGAAGATTTGTTTGCTTATATTCTTTCGTTGAAGGACAAAGATTGACTAAGTCTGTTTAGATCGAAACTGAAAACTATGATATTCCTTGGCCAATGCTTTATTTAAGCGTGGTGAGAATAAATTGAAGCGATTTAGATTTTTCAGCAGGACAGTGCCATCCACCTTGACTTCTAACTCTGCCATGAGATCGATCCTTACTTGAACATCGTCAACAATTGATTTGCCTGTAAAGGCGGTAACGAAATAGTGGATTCATTCTTGTCGCAGGCATTTGATCAACAAAACAATTAAAGCCAGTTTGAAGTAACAAGTTGCGCAGTCATTGATCTAGGTCATATTGCTTTCGAATTTTTCTGGTCAATATGGTTTCGTGCAAGAAATGTGTTGCCTTGACGTTAATACAGTTCGGTTGATGCAATTGTGGTTTGTAAATGAGGAAATCTCTCTTCTATCGCAATAAATTTTTGTACTCGACACGATTGGATTTTAACGTCGCCCTCGTTCACATTTTCAATGTCTGATTATGATCTAAGAGCGAACACAAGAAGGAGCATTAGCTTGTCTCAACGTGTTGACGAAATAGATTTAGAACTTGTAAGGAGCACGGCCTTACTAGGTGGTTTGCGAAGTGAATTATTATCTTCACTCCTTAAAGAATCATGCGTTCAGAATGTTGTTGCCGGGGATGTACTGTTTACACAGGACGCGCCCGTTGATGCCTGTTACATTGTTTTCGATGGGTGGATAAAAGTTTTTCGTCTCACACAAGTTGGCATTGAAATGATTGTTCATGTATTTTCTCGAGGCCAAAGTTTTGCGGAAGCAGCGGTATTTTCCATGGGAAACTATCCAGTGTCCGCAGAAGCGGTAACTGACAGCCGTCTCCTTCAGATCCCTAGTTCAGCACTGTTAAAAAGTGTGAAAAACAATCCTGAAATAGCTCTGTCAATGTTAGAGTCAATGTCACGCCATTTGCACGATCTTGTTCGCCAAATTGAACAGCTCAAAACGAAATCCGGGATTCAGCGAGTAGCAAGGTTCTTCATATCGTTATGCCCCGTTGATGAAGGTTCATGTACGATCGGGTTGCCTTATGACAAGAATCTGATCGCCGGCCGTCTTGGCATCAAGCCAGAGAGCCTTTCAAGAGCCTTTGTTCGACTGCGTGATGTTGGCGTTCATGTTCACAACTATGCTGCTGAAATTAAGAGCGTAGAGGAACTGCAGAAATATGCAAACTCTGAACGTAGCGAGAGTTGGGTTGCAAAACAATGATCGGCAATCAGCTCAATGAGGTGTTTGATCTCATTGATCGAGCTAATTCAAAGGATAGGGAGTCGACAGATCCGAACGGCAAATTGCGTCCGGCGGCCCTCGTTTATGGAGAACGCATGTCGGACACATTGGAGCGCTTTAAGAAATCTCCAAGCGATCACCTGCAAATTGCGGCTCGGGCTCAACATATTGAGCGATGGACCTGCCCCCGGTCGAGCTACCCCGAGGGTCGTGCAGGCTACTTGAAATGGCGATCTGACCTCAAATCGTTTCATGCCCGACGTG
This sequence comes from Methyloligellaceae bacterium, assembly GCA_051009705.1. Classification (GTDB taxonomy): domain Bacteria; phylum Pseudomonadota; class Alphaproteobacteria; order Rhizobiales; family CAYWUX01; genus JANQOC01. Next base: position 1,699 of record JBPCWG010000456.1, read on the forward strand.
CGGGCGAACTCATGCAGGAAACAGGATACTCACAATCGGATATCGATCGTGTCGGCGCACTAATTCGCAAAAAGGGGTTGAAAAGAGATCCCGAAGCCCAGGTTCTAGAGGATGTCGCATGTCTGGTGTTTCTTGAACATTATGCCGAAGAATTTGTTGCCAATCATGAAGATGGAAAAGTTATCGATATTCTACGAAAAACCATCAGGAAAATGTCTGCTGAAGGTGTTGCGGCTGCAAAAATGATCGGACTTGAAGGACGACTTGCCGATCTTCTCACCCGATCACTTGACAGTTCTTAACTTTGGACGAATTCAAACTCCCAAGAGCTTGTGCAATCTTGCGTCCTTGGTCTTAAAGTGATTGACGAACCAATCTTGCACAGCCTGGGTCAATGATCCGCCGTAGTCCGCAAATTTTTCATCCTCGAAATCATCCATAATATCGCGAATATCATCGAGGAGTTTTTCGTGATCGCTCTTATGATCGTTATATTGATCATAAGAATGTTTACGCATAACGGATTCTTCCAGTGCAAAGTGTGACGAGATTTTTGCAAATACTTCGCCTAAAAATTCACTGACTTCCTGTTTGGAAGCCTGACTATCCAATTGACTGTGCAATTCGTTGATCAAATCAACAAGCTCTCGATGTTCGCTGTCTACCTCAGCGATGCCGGTTTCAAATTCCTTTCGCCATTCCAGTATTGCCATATTTCTTCTCTTGTCTTTATCGTAAGAAAAAACCGCCTGCGTCGGCTTTAAAATCCACAGCCAGATTTTGAAAGGGTTCAAGTGTGACTTGTTGGTTAACTTCGTAGTCAAAGCCACTTTGCCGTTTGGTATCCCGCAATCGTGCGGTAATTATATGTCTCCCGGAGGGGACTACAAACTTCTTGTAAACGCGTGCCGGGCCGTCATTAGAAAGCCCGGTCGCCTGCAGCAGGTCATCATAGAGCAGTCGCCCATCAATCTCAAACTGGACATGGAGCGGAATGCGTTCCCG
>JBPCWG010000457.1:0-3777 GCA_051009705.1 Methyloligellaceae bacterium
TTTCTAGTATTAACGGAATCCGACGCAAAAAATCGGAGCATTGGGGGAAAAGGGCATGATCCGGCTGATCATTACAGCATTCTATCGGCTCGTTCGAGACAATGGTTTTTCATTGGCGAGCGCAGTGGCTTTTTCGTTTCTATTGTCCGTGTTTCCTTTTTTTGTCTTCCTTGGCTCTCTCATTGGATATTTTGGTTGGGAAGATCAACTGCGGGATATCATCCTGCAGCTGTTTGCCGTTCTCCCCGACGATGTTGAACGGGTGTTGCTGCCGGAAATCGACACGGTTATCCGGGGTGATCGTATCGGACTCATTACCGTGAGCGGGCTGGTGATGCTGTTTTTTGCTTCAAGCGGCATCGAGACCTTGCGTGGTGCCTTGAACCGGGCTTATCGGGACGAAGATGGTCGAGGATTTCTGGCGCGGCGCTTACAGGGGTTCCTGTTTGTTTTCACGAGCGCAGCGATCATGATTATTGTCGGGGCCATTCTGCTTTTTGCGCCGCGGATAGCGCAGGAAATTTCACCCCTGGCCGTGATGCTCGTCGAAAACGAGTTCATCGTCCAGATCCTGACCTATGTCGCGGGACTGCTAATTCTAGTCATTCAGTTGTTGCTCTATCATATCGGGCTGCCTGCCGGGCATCGTCGGCTGTCAGATATCTTCCCCGGTGTTTTTGTATCAGTCATTTTGTGGCTGATTCTGGCGTCTCTGTTTTCAATCTATGTGAACATATCGGATTTCGGAGAACTGTACGGGCGGCTCACGGGAATAGCGATTGCGCTTACATTTTTCTATTTTTCGTCAGTGATCATAATTCTCGGGGCAGAATATAACCGCGCCCGCCTGGAAGCGCACTCACAAAACCAAGAGGTCTAAATCGATAGTTTCGGTTGTGACGGTATTTTTCGTTTAGCCGGTGGTCTCTCGTGCAGCTTCTCTTGTATCTTCAAGGGTTCTGAGACCTGTGCACGGTGCATTGACAAGCACTGACATATTCCCCGGCAGGTGCTTGTTCAGGAACATATGCATGTGAGCCTTGGGAATATCGCTCCAGGGAAAAACTTCCGACATGCAGGGATCAATACGTCGCTCAATAACCAGTTTGTTGGCCAGACTGGCCTGCTTGAGATGGGCAAAGTGAGATCCTTGAATGCGTTTCTGGTGCATCCAAATATAGCGCGCATCCATCGTCAGATTGTAACCTGTCGTCCCGGCGCAGAAGACAACCATGCCGCCGCGTTTGACAACGAAGCAAGACACGGGAAATGTTGCCTCGCCAGGGTGTTCGAAGACGCAATCCACATTGACGCCCTTACCGGTGAAATTCCAGATGGCTTTACCAAAGTTTCGGGCTTCTTTGAGCCAAACATTGTATTCGTCAGTCCCGACAGTCGGCATTTGTCCCCAGCAGTCGAATTCGTTGCGATTGATGGTTCCCTTGGCCCCGAGGGACATTACGAAATCTCGCTTGTCGTCATTGGAAATTATGCCGATCGCCGATGCCCCGGCAGTGGCACAGATCTGGATCGCCATTGATCCCAGCCCACCGGATGCGCCCCAGGCCAGGACATTGTGTCCGGGTCGCAGCACATTGGGCCGATGACCAAACAGCATACGATAGGCTGTTGCCAGGGTCAGTGTGTAGCAGGCTGATTCTTCCCAGGTCAGATGCCGGGGACGATGCATTAGCTGTTGCGCCTGGACACGGGCAAATTGTGCGAAAGATCCATCCGGTGTCTCGTAGCCCCAGATACGCTGGGAATTGGAAAACATGGGATCGCCACCATTGCATTCCTCATCATCCCCGTCATCCTGGTTGCAGTGAATGACAACTTCATCCCCGACTTTCCAGTTATTCACTTTCGAACCGACGGCCCAGACGATACCTGCAGCATCGGAGCCGGCAATATGATAGGGGTGCTTGTGTCCGTCGAGAGGGGAAATTGGTTGACCGAGTGCAGCCCAGATGCCGTTATAATTGACGCCGGCAGCCATGACCAATACCAGCACATCGTGGGAATCAAGTTCCCAGGTCGGAACTTTCTCGATCTGCATGGCAGAATCCGGATCTCCATGACGTTCTTTGCGTATGGTCCATGCATACATATAGTCGGGCACATGGCCCAAAGGAGGGATTTCGCCTATCTCGTAACAATCCTTGAGAACGGGTTCTTGATCTTGGGCTTCGGAAGTCGACAGGGTTTCCGCAGTCATGGGAGCCTCCAGTATGAAATTCCAAGTTTCGGAGCGATCTTAATCAAGTTTTTTGTTGCGATGCAACAAAATTTCGAGCAAAATTAGAGCTTCAGCGGTCGCAATTGCCAGGATTGTGGAAAATAATTTCGCCATGTCGAATATGAGGCACAAAAATTTTGCAATGCAATATATAGAATGCTGTTAATTTGTTCGGGTCATTGAACATCCGATTTCGCCGGATCGGTATAATAGTCCAGATATCAACAGGACGAAGGTGATGAAGGAAAGCGACAACAAAGGCAAACGAACTGCGGAATATGACAAAGACCGCCCGTGGCTGTTCCGAACCTACGCCGGGCATTCAACAGCACAGGCATCGAATGCGCTTTATCGCAAAAATCTCTCAAAGGGGCAGACCGGATTATCCGTTGCCTTCGATTTGCCCACTCAAACGGGATATGATTCCGATCATCCGCTGGCCCGGGGCGAGGTAGGCAAAGTCGGTGTTCCCATATCCCATATTGGCGATATGCGTGCCCTGTTTGCCGATATTCCCCTGCAGGACATGAACACCTCAATGACCATCAATGCGACGGCCGCCTGGCTGTTTGCGCTGTATATTGCGGTTGCCGAAGAAAGAAACATTTCGCGATCGAAACTTAGGGGCACGATTCAGAACGACATCATAAAGGAGTATCTGTCGCGGGGTACATATGTGTTTCCTCCAGAGCCGGCCATGCGTCTGACAACGGATGTCATCACCTTTGCCTATAAGGAAGTTCCCAACTGGAACCCGACCAATGTTTGCTCCTATCATCTTCAGGAAGCCGGGGCGACTCCCGTACAGGAGCTGGCGTTTGCATTGGCAACCGCAGTCTCCGTGCTGGATCGGGTTAAACAATCAAATGATGCGAATGTCGGCGACTTTGAAAAAATCGTCGGCCGGATTTCTTTCTTTGTGAATGCAGGATTGCGGTTCGTCACAGAACTCTGCAAGATGCGGGCGTTCGCCGAGCTTTGGGATGAAATCTGTCGAGATCGTTATGGCGTAACCGAGGAAAAATTTCGTCGGTTTCGATATGGGGTACAGGTCAATTCACTCGGACTCACCGAGCAACAGCCGGAGAACAATGTTTTTCGCATTCTGATTGAAATGCTTGCGGTGACAATGTCGAAATCGGCTCGCGCCCGCGCCGTGCAGTTGCCGGCCTGGAATGAAGCGCTTGGACTACCCAGACCCTGGGATCAGCAATGGTCCCTGAGAATGCAGCAGATCCTGGCCTATGAGACGGATCTGCTCGAATTTGAAGATTTGTTCGACGGTTCGCCGGTCATCGAGTCCAAGGTCGATGATCTGAAGCAGGCAGCCCGTGAGGAACTGAGGCTCATCGATGAGATGGGCGGTGCTGTAAATGCGGTGAATTCTGGTTATCTGAAATCTAAACTTGTACAAAGCAATGCCAGGCGACTGAGAGATATCGAATCAGCGGATCAAGTCGTTGTGGGTGTGAACAAGTGGACGGAGACAGAGCCTTCACCCCTCACCGGCAACAATAAAGGCGATATCCAGATCGTTT
>JBPCWG010000458.1:0-3627 GCA_051009705.1 Methyloligellaceae bacterium
AACTGGGATACAACATTATCCAATGAAAAAAAGAATGTGCTCATGAAAATTGCATTTGTTGCCAGTGCCGTCAAAGAAGCTCAACAGGCTGTCCAACGCCTGAAACAGAATTACGGGGATGTCACTCCCGATGAAGCTGATGCCATTGTGGTACTCGGTGGCGACGGACTTATGCTGCAGACTCTGCATTCCAATGGAATTCGCAATCAGCCCATTTATGGAATGAATTTTGGTTCCGTGGGATTCCTGATGAATGAGTACAGCGAAGAAGATTTGATCGACCGATTGCAAAAGGCCGAAACGAATGTCATTCACCCGTTACGCAGCCTGGTGCGGGCAGCAGACGGATCGGAAAGATTGTGCATGGCCATCAACGAAGTGGCCCTGTTCCGACAATCCTACCAGGCCGCTAAACTGCGTGTTTCGGTCGATGGCAAGGTTAGGCTTCAGGAAATGATTTGCGATGGAATTCTGCTCGCGACACCTGCCGGAAGCACGGCCTATAATCTTTCCGTTCACGGCCCTATCATTCCCCTCAATTCTCCCTTGCTGGCGTTAACACCGATCAGCCCGTTTCGGCCGCGGCGCTGGCGCGGCGCCATTCTGAAAAACGAGGCAAAAGTTGTCATAGAAGTGCTGGAAGCTGAAAAGAGACCCGTCAGTGTCGGCACGGAAATGGAAGAAATCAAGTCGGCCCTGAAGGTGGAAATAGCCGAAGACCAGAATATTTCCATCCGGCTCATGTTCGATCCCGGGCATGCCCTCGACGAACGGATTCTTTCGGAACAATTCAGCTACTAAAATTGCAAAATTCAAAACAGACCGGATTTCGCGATTTTCGACCCCACCTTCTTTTTGGACCTATCTGACCCTAATTCACTGTTTTTTAAGGCGCGGTCATAATAATACCGAACTGGACGATGCTCGCGATTCGGTTGAATTCCCGTTTTCATAACTGCCTTTCGAACTATGGCAAAAATTGTATTTGAAAATTTGAGATTTGTCGTTGTCGACGACAATACGCATATGAGGCGTATTGTTCGCACGTTGCTGCGCGCCTTTGGATCGAGAGAAATTTACGAAGCGGAAGATGGCGCCTGTGGCCTCGAAGCCGTGGAATCCTATTCGCCCGACATACTGATAACTGATATCAAGATGCCCATTTTCGACGGCATCGAACTGACCCAGATGATCCGCAATCCCGACAGCTCCAAACTGCCCTTTCTGCCGATCATTATGCTGTCGGCCTATTCGGAAAAAAAATATGTTCTGCAAGCCCGCGATGCGGGCGTTTCCGAATTTCTCTGCAAACCGGTTTCCGCAAGCACGCTTTACAAACGCATTCAAAACGTCATCGAAAATCCCCGTCAATTCGTGAAGACCTCATCCTTCTTTGGACCGGATCGAAGACGTTTCGAAGACCCGAACTATATGGGTGATGATCGTCGTGTTGAGGATGATGATACATTCATGGTCGAAACGACCGCCTAGTGACAACCTGAAACAACGACGTGGCCCCTATGACAGATTCCAAATCTTCTTCCCCACCGAACAATCACTACGAGGTTATTTCACCTCCCAATAACCTGTCCCAGAAAGCTTTATCGGGGAAGAGCGAGTTTGGAGCCGACCTGAAGGCAATCAAGCGTGCGGAAAAGGCCATGGAAGTCTTGTCCGAGCAATTTTCCGACTGGATGGATCAGGAACTGGAACAACTCGATCATTGTCGACAACTGGTCAAGAACTCGAATTTTAGCAGCCAGGATGTCGACAATCTTTATCGCTGCTCCCATGATATCCGTGGCCAGGCGGAAACCTTCGGTTTTCCCCTCGCCGGGTCCTTTTGCCAGTCGCTTTGTTTTCTGATTGACAACATTCCGGATACACACAGGCTGCCGGCGATATTGGTCGATCAGCATGTCGACTCGACCAAAGCCGTCGTCCGTTCAAATATAACAAGCAAAGACGACAAGAAGAGTCTCGAATTGCTCAAAAAACTTAGCGAAGTAACAATTGAATTCATCAAACATGAGACTCAATTGGCGGAGAAGAGTAAGCCTGAGAATATCGAACCAGAAACAGCCGAACTGGATATCTGAGTTGTCTGCCCCCCCTGACTTGATCGTCATTTGATCGCCAATTTTGTTTGTTGTGCCTCAAGACACGGCTGATTTACTTCTTATTGTTATTGGGATCTGATGCCAGCCCCTGAAGAAACGTGAAGCCGGCATTGGGGAGTTGCACCCGGGCATGGCCAAACGACGGGCCGGATGCAGAAACACGGGTTTGTCCCCTGTCGGAAGCCGGCGGATTTAATCCATGTTCCCGGGCGTATTTTTGCGCCGGACCTGAAATTGAATCCCAGACACCGATACTTCCTGCTGACTTCTGCACCGGCTCCCCAACGGGCTCATTTGAAAGTGGCCAGCGGATATGAGATTCGGCAACGGTCGCAACAGACCAGTCGGAAACCTGCGATACATAGTTCTTCAGATCTTCTGTGAGCCCGGCGGATTGTCGCGCCAGGCTTTGATAAACCTCAGATACCGTTCTATGCCGCGGCCCTTCCTTGAAGATTCCGGCATTATGCCGCGCCGCACTCTCAAAATGCGAAGACGCTTTTTCGTTCGGGGCCGATTGATTCAGGGCAATCAGACGGGCAGCATCCCCGGGGCCCAGAAAATGCGCCACATAGAGATCACCTTGAGTGGGCGTCTGACCCGTCAGGCGTGAGAGATGCTCGCCATTTTTTTGCGCCAACAGTCCTGCCATCACAGCCGCCACGTCCGGTTCATTGCGAAGATCCAGGATTTTCTGCTCGGCGACAGGATTGTGAACCTTGTATCGCCCTCCCGGTTCCCTGGTAATCGCGTCAGCGTAAGGTTTCAGGCCGAAATTCGCCCCTTCTTCCTTGATCAGTTTCAGCCAGGTGCTTTTTATGAATTGAAACAGGCCTGTCGCCGTCGTTGTTCGCGCCCGCGCCTTGGGATTGAAATTGCTTTCCCGTTGCGCCGTTTTAAGCAAATATTCGAAATCAGCGCCGGTATTCTTACTGGCGTTGGTCAGCGCTTTTAATATCGGCTTCGGAACATCGGAAATGGAGATTGTCGGCATCTTGGTACATTCATTGTGGAATCCGAATTCGACGCACAGACATTGAATTACTAATAATGTTTCAGGCTAGTAGCACAGAGGTAAACGAAGTGTTAATGAGGAAGGCTAACCGGCATCGGCTGAATTCCCATGAAGGGAACAAGGGCGATTTCAGGAGACGGACGATCAAAGACAAATTTCATCCGTCGGGACATTTACGGTATTCTCATTGGCGTTAAAATCGGAAGCGATAAATTATGACGGGACTTCATTTTGAGGATTTTGAGCAGGATCAGCACTTCTCTCACGCGATCACGCGCACGGTAACGGAAATGGACAACACCTTATTTTCCGCCCTCACCTATAACCCGCAACCCCTGCATATTGATCACCATTTTGCGGCCACCGAGTCCGAATTCGGACGACCCCTCGTCAACAGTCTCTTTACACTGGGTTTGCTAATCGGAATTTCAGTTCACGAAACGACCCACGGAACGACGATTGCCAATCTTGGTATGACCGATGTCAATTTTC
>JBPCWG010000459.1:0-3669 GCA_051009705.1 Methyloligellaceae bacterium
CCGTGGCGTTGTCCCAGCACTTTGTTTTGTGGACATACTGTCCCGTAGCTAGAGATGCCCGGGCGGCCACACAGAGCGGCGAGGGTGTATAAGCGTTCGTGAAACGCGTGCCCATTGACGCCAGCCTATCAAGATTAGGGGTCTGCACCAATGGATGTCCATAACACCCTAGCATGTTTTTGTTATGCTGGTCGTCAACAATGATTACGAGGTTATGAGAGGACATAGAGAACAAATTTTCCGGATTTTTTTAGAGTTGATGATTAGCAAGATAAATCCCAGAAAACAATACAGAGGTCAAAGCGAGATAGCTGAAAGCACGATTGAACAATATCAAACCAACTGAAAAGATGTGGTACAAATTCCTGTGGTTGGGATGTGCCCATGTGATCTGCTTCCGCCAATCGATTCTGTGGTCCAGACCAAAAACAAGCCGGGATTATTCGAATTTGGAATAACTAATTTCAATTGTGCCGACTCCTATTGAATGGAATTGTGAAGATGCAGGTGATTGTTCAATGTGGAACAAGAGGAAATTATCGTAGATGCGGCGGAAACCGTTCAGGGACGAGGATATGAACTCAAGCAAACCGGAAACATCTGTTTCTCGATCTGCAGAAAGATATTCTTCGCAGTCCAAATTAGATGATCGCCCTCCACTACTGCCGGCATTATCCTGCGACTGCCATATTCATATTCTCGGCCCGGAAGCACACTACAAATTCAGTGAAGAACGACAGTATACGCCTATGGAGGCTCTGGTTCCGGATGCGGTGAACATGCTGAGCGGCCTCGGCTGTACCCGAGCGGTTATTGTTCAACCCAGTGTCTATGGGACAAACAATAGTTGTACATTCAACGCTATTGAGCAACTTCCAATTAGCGCTAGAGCTGTGATTGTAATTCCGGCTGATATTTTACCAGGCAAACTCCAGATATTGCACGAGAAGGGGGCACGGGGTATTCGGTTCAACGGTACCCATTGGAGCGCTGACAATTTGGAGAATCAATTTTCTGCTTATAGCAAGCTGTTCGAATCGATGAAGGGTTTTAAGTGGCATGTGGAATGTTACATTGGAGCGCAAACCCATTCCGTTCTTCCCCGGTTGGTCGAGAAGAGTCAATTGGACCTGGTGCTGGATCATTTTGGCGGTCCGATGGGACGGGATGAATCAATTGAAAACAGGATGAGTGCCCTTGATCAATTGATAAATACGGGGCGGATCTGGATAAAAATATCCGGTTACTATCGCCTCAAGGCGGGAGAGAAGGATCCACATACCTATTCACTGTTGATGGAACATCTCATCACGCATCATGCGCACCGGCTCATCTGGGGATCAGATTGGCCCCATACACCGGATCGCCAGGACCGGCCGCAGACAATTAACACGCGTCTTCCATTCCAGGCTATCGACACCTACGGATCACTGGCGCTCCTGTTGCAGCATATAGGGGATCAAAATGCGGTGGACAGAATATTCGTGAAAAATCCGGAAGAAATCTATCAATTTTAAAGGTAGCGAGAGCCAAATGAAATTAGTGGGGCTGCAGCCTTATCGTCACAGTGCCCTTGCACGAATATATAAGGGAGCACTATGACGATCAGATCGATTAACTGCTAAACCCATAGTAGATTTTTACTTTTTTCTCGAGGTAATTAACCCGTCAAATAAAGTGCCAATAGTTTTCGGAAAGTAAGGTCCAAACCAGAGATCAATCATCTGCCAGGGCCCAGGATTTATAGTCCACATTCAGAACACTCTTGTCGTGCCCCTGACGACGGTCAACAAATATTTTGCCGTCCTTCATCACCATTTGGATGTTTTCCCGGGATTGAAGCACGGTTATATCCTCGGCGGGATTTCCATTAACCAGCAGAATATCCGCGCACTTGCCCACATCAAGGGTTCCGATATCTTTTTCGAGATGAATGGCTTCTGCCGCATTCTTGGTCGTTGTGAGTATTGCTTCCATTGGGGTCATTCCAAGCTTGACGTATATCTCGAGTTCCTTGGCATTGCTTCCCATATCGGGTTCCTGCCCCATGTCGGTCCCCATGAATATTTTAATTCCTGCTTTATGCATCGCCTGGAACGTTTCAAATGTATAAGGCTGGATTTTACGCATTTTTTCCAATGTGAATGCCGGAGTGCCGGTGTGGCTGCGGACTTCAATGGCGTGATCCGTCCGATGGAGAAGAGTTGGGCAGACGGGAACGCCGGCCTTGACGATCTCCTCAATCATTTCATCGCTATGAAATACCATGTGTTCAATTGTGTCGGCACCGGCTTTCAACGCCATGGCCTGCGCTTCCGGTGTGAAACAATGGACCGAACAATAAGCGTGTTGCGCGTGGGCTTCATCGCAAACCGCATCAATTTCCTCCTGTGTATGATTACGCACATCGGGACTTTCTTTATCGGTTCCTCCGCCGCCTGAGGCGCTCGTCTTTAACCAGTCGGCCCCACTCAGGAGATTTTGTCGTGCCAGTTTGCGTACTTCCTCCACGCCATCAGCCGTTGCTTCAGGATTTCTCAAGGCCGCCCGCGGCATGATCAGGTCAAGGTGAGAGCCCGTTCCAACGGTGAATGCCGCGACGATGAGACGTGGGCCTGCGAAAATCCCCAAATTCAGGGACTCGCGTACCGCAATTGTATGATCCGTCAGCAATCCGCGAGTCGACATCAATCCTTCATCGCGCAAGGTCGTAAAGCCACGGTCGAAGCACAATTGCGCGTGAAACAACATATAGAGCTGCTGCAGCTCGGGTGAAATTTCATACTGTGCAACACGGTAGTTGCGGAAGGTCAGATTGTTGAATTGGCCAATATGGAGATGCAGATCCATCATCCCGGGCATTACCGTCAGATTGGGCTCGTCAATTACAGTCGCACTATCTGGTATGGAAACAGTGTTTTCAGCGCCGACAGCGGAGATCCGGCCTTGCTCGATAACAACAACCCCGTTGTCAATGACCGGGCCTCCGTTTCCGTCAATTAACTTGCCTGCTTTGATTGCAGTTGTATCTTGTTTGTTCATGATGTGGACTGTCTCTCTACTTATATTTTGTACGACACTTATGGGAATTCAGGGATCCCAAAAACAGGTTATAAACGCTCATTTGGTCTTGGACAGAATTAATTCGCATTTTGAGTGATTTATTCGAGTTATTCACGAGATTTGGCTCACAGACCGAGGAGAATTCTGTTGATGATGATTGTTGGTCAAACCAACTTCAGAATTCGTACAACCAGCCAGAAAGTCAGATCCTTCAGCCTAATCAAATTCTTCAGCCTAAAAAGTCAGGAGTCCACAATTCACAACCGGAAGAGAGCGTAACACTTGGTCAAGCGACCACTGATTGACAGCCTCAGCCAGGATTAAACTCCACTTTGTTCGGATTTACATTGGCTGGCTTGAATACGTACATGCAACAGAGGAATGAGGCTTGACCTGTTAACGGGATGAATCCAAACTAACTTTAGAAAAATTCTCAGTGCGCGGTAAACAAGGAACTGACACGTCAAGTTAAAAATTAGACCAATTAAAATTCAAAATATAAGGGAGGAATAAAGATGGCGACCAGAGTGTCGATGACGGTGAACGGTAAGACGTGCAGCGGCGATGTGGAGTCGCGTACGCTTCTCAGCCAGTTTGTCAGGGACC
>JBPCWG010000460.1:0-4396 GCA_051009705.1 Methyloligellaceae bacterium
CACCGGATGCGACCTGGACCGGCGCCGGCATCGGCAAGGATCAACTGACCCTGAACAAATGGTCCCTCGAATCCGGCGGCCATTGCCGCACCGGCCTTGAAGACAATATTCGCATGGACCGGGAGACCCTGGCGCCTTCCAATGCGGCCCTCGTCAAGCGCGTCGCAGAACTCTGCGGCGAATATGACCGGCGGCCTGCAACAGTTGACGAAGCCCGCTCCCTGCTTGGTCTGAAAGCAGCTTGAGGGCAGCGGTCAAAGCGCGTGCTTTGACCGGCCTCAAGAGATCACAGATGCAGCCAAACGATGCCGAGTTTACCGGGCACGCTGGCCGAACAGGACGGATTGCGCCTTCTTGTCCGTGGCGATGTTGTGCTTGGCCCGTTCTTCCTTGCCCACCACAAGCGCGCGCTTGACCGCGGGCCGGGCCTCAATGCGTTTGAGCCAGGCCGACATATGGGGAAATTTACGCAAATTCTGTCCCTGGTTTTTATACAGTCGTGCCCAGGGGAATGTCGCCATATCGGCAATGGAATAGCTGCCAGCCAAATATTTCTTACCCTTCAGCTGGCCATTGAGGACACCGTAAAGGCGGTTAACCTCGTCGGTATAACGGTCGATGGCATAGGGAATTTTTTTCGGTGCATAATTGCGGAAATGGTGCGCCTGTCCGGCCATGGGTCCGACACCACCCATCTGCCAGTGCAGCCACTGGTCAACCTCGGCCCGGTTACGTTCCTTGTCGGGATAAAACTTGCCGGTCTTGCGACCCAGATATTGCAGGATCGCGCCGGATTCAAACAGTGAGAGTTTTCTCCCTCCCGGCCCTTCGGGATCGACAATTGCCGGCATCCTGTTGTTCGGTGCAATTTTGAGAAAATCCGGATCAAACTGATCTCCGCGGCCAATATTGATGTAGTTCACCTCATAAGGCAGTTTGCACTCTTCGAGCATGATCGAGATTTTATAGCCGTTGGGAGTCGGCCAGTAGTATAGCTGAATAGGTTTTTGCATTTATTTTTGGTTCCTGATCTGAACAAGATCTCTGGTTGAAAATCTGCGGCCTACTAAGCCGAGATGTTAAAAATCGTCGAGCCCGTCGTTTTCCGCGCTTCGAGATCCTGATGGGCCTGTGGCGCGTCAACCAGGGGATAGGTCTGATTGATATTCACCTTGAGGACGCCGTCGCCCACTACTTTGAAGAGAGCCTCAGCGCCTTCGGCCAGGTCTTCTTTTTTGGCACAATAGTGAAACAGGGATGGCCGGGTAACGAAGAGTGATCCGTGCTGCATGAGCAGACCAAGGTTAAAGTCCGAGATCGGCCCGGATGCCGCCCCGAACAATGCCCACAGGCCCATGGGTCGCAGTGACTTCAATGTCCCTTCCATAAAGGCCTTACCCACGGCGTCATATACGACATCGACACCGCCGCCATCGGTCAGTTCACTCACACGGTCTTCGAAATTTTCCGTCTCATAATTGATCACATGGGTCGCCCCGTGGGCCTTGGCGAGCTCTGTCTTGGCGTCCGATCCCGCCGTTCCGATAACGGTTGCCCCGATATGGTTGGCCCATTGGCAAAGCAGCAGTCCAACGCCCCCGGCAGCGGCATGCACGAGGATCTTGCTCTCTGCTGTGACCTTGTAGGTCTTATGCAGCAGGAACCAGGCCGTCAGCCCCTGTAGCGACATGGCGGCGGCGGCCTCATAGGTAATATTGTCAGGAAGTTTCATGGCCCGGTCGGCTGGCAGCAATCGCTCTTCGGCATAGCCGCCGATGGCACCTGCATAGGCGATCCGGTCGCCAACGGAGACATCGGTGACGCCACCTCCGACTTCCACAACCTCGCCGGCACCTTCCATGCCGAGAATGAAGGGCAGTTCCGGCTGCGGATAGGCGCCCGTGCGAATATAAACATCGATAAAGTTGAGACCCGCCGCGTGCTGTCGGACCTTGATCTCTCCGGAACCCGGAGACGGGACATCGACCTGTTCCCAGCTCATCGCATCGGTTCCACCGTAGGCATTGATTACGTAGGCATTGACCATTTTAGACTCCACTCGTTCATAACAATAATTACGCACCCATTCAGAGCGTATATACGGGTTGAAACAAAGGTGCGGCTATTCCAATCCAAGTTTCTTTTTCAGAATTTCGTTGGCCATCGCCGGGTTGGCCTTGCCGCCGGACTGCGTCATGACCTGGCCGACGAACCAGCCAATGGATTTGGGCTTGTCCCTGACCTTCGCTGCCTGTTCCGGGTTGGCGGCGATAATTTCATCGACAATGGCCTCAATCGCCCCAGTGTCCGTGACCTGTTTGAGCCCCCGTTCCTCAACGATGTCGGCGGGCGCCTTGCCGGTCTCAAGCATGATTTCGAAAACGTCCTTGGCAATGCGTCCTGAAATAACCTTATCTGAAATCAGGCCGACAAGTTCCCCGATAGATGACGCTGAAACCGGCGATGCGGAGATATCCAGCCCCTGCTTGTTCAGGACCCCGAACAGTTCACCGGTAATCCAGTTGGCGACAAGTTTGGGGTCATGTCCCTCGACGGCTTCTTCGTAAAATTCCGCAGCCTCCTTGTCCGCCGTTAAAACATCGGCATCATATTCGGAGAGCTCGAACTCCGCGACAAACCGTTGCTTTTTCTGATCCGGCAATTCCGGCAGTTCCGATTTCAATTGTTCCACCAGCGCTTCCGGAATTTCGAGGGGCAGGAGATCGGGATCGGGGAAATAGCGGTAATCATGGGCTTCCTCTTTCGACCGCATGGAACGGGTTTCCCCTGTCCGGGCATCGAAGAGACGGGTTTCCTGATCTATTTGACCGCCCTCTTCCAGGATATCGATCTGACGACCGGCCTCGTATCGAACGGCCTGACCGAGAAAGCGAATGGAGTTCACATTTTTGATTTCGCACCGTGTTCCAAGAGGATCTCCCGGTCTGCGAACGGAAACATTAATGTCCGCCCTGAGCGAACCTTCTTCCATATTGCCGTCACAGGTGCCGAGATAGCGGAGAATGGAGCGCACTTTCGTCAGAAAAGCCTGAGCCTGAGACACGGATCGAATATCCGGCCGGGACACAATTTCCATGAGGGCGACGCCAGAGCGGTTGAGATCGACATAGCTGCTGTCCGGATCCTGATCATGAAGGCTTTTTCCCGCATCCTGCTCCAGGTGCAGGCGTTCAATTCCGACACTGACCGTTTCCCCGTCTTCCAAGTCCAGCCGGACTTCACCTTCCCCGACAATTGGATACTGGTACTGGGAAATCTGATAACCCTGGGGCAGGTCGGGATAAAAATAGTTTTTGCGATCAAAGATGGAAAACAGGTTTATTTTAGCATTGAGGCCGAGCCCCGTGCGGATCGCCTGCTTGATACACACTTCGTTGATTACCGGCAGCATTCCGGGCATGGCCGCATCGACAAGACTGACCTGAGAGTTCGGATCGGCCCCAAATTCGGTAGAAGCTCCGGAAAAAAGTTTCGACTCGCTGGTGACCTGGGCATGAACCTCCATACCGATGACCAGTTCCCAGTCACCCGTCGATCCCTGCAGATAATTGCTCTTCGATTCAGTCGCTTTTTCCTGCATCACCGTCATCTTTAACAAGTTTCGCTTCTTCGTACTGGATAAACCATCCAATCATCTGGCGCCAGAGCGCCTCCACCAGATCCGGCGGCAGACCTTCGGCTTCGGCGTGTTTCCTGACCCTGTCAATCACCTGCTGTATGCGCCAGGGCACGGTCGCCTCTTCCGGCGATGTCTTGAGCTGCCAGGCCCGGTCGACATAGGTGAACCGTTCCGCCAGCGCTTTTACGACCGCGAGGTCAACACGATCGATCTCTATGCGAACCTGATCCATATTCTCGCAATCCTGCGCGCGACGAGGGGTCATGCCTGTTTACTCCACCAATTTTCCGGAACCTTAAACTGACCGGCGGCATCCTCAATGACCCGTGCTGCCCGAAACAGCGACGGTTCATCAAAATAATTGCCAATGAGATGCAGGCCGAGGGGCGTGCCCTCCTGTGACAAACCCGCGGGAACGGATATGCCGGGAAGACCGGCCATGTTCACGGTCACTGTGAAAATATCATTCAAATACATCTGCAGGGGATCACCGATGACCTCGCCGATGCCGAACGCCGCCCCGGGTGTTGTGGGGGTCAGCAGCACGTCTACTTTCCGGAAAGCATCGGAAAAGTCTTTCTTGATTAGTTCTCGCACTTTCTGCGCCTTGATATAATAGGCATCATAGTAACCGGCCGACAGCACATAGGTGCCGATGAGGACCCGACGCTTAACCTCGGCACCAAAGCCGGTGGCACGGGTGGCTTCATACATCTCGATGATATCGTCCCGGTGTTCCCGGATGCCATATCGCAC